>NZ_BADB01000162.1:0-24055 GCF_000333415.1 Microbacterium sp. B24
TGTTGGTGATCGTGGTGATCGCGGTGGTCGTCTCGTTCGTCATCAAGACCTTCCTGGTGCGCTCCTTCTACATTCCGTCGGGCTCGATGGAACAGACGCTGCTCATCAAGGACAGGATCCTCGTCGACGAGCTCACGCCGCATTTCGGGGGGTACCAGCGCGGTGACGTCGTCGTCTTCCGCGATCCCGGCGGATGGCTGCCGCCGGCGCCGGCGACCCCCGCCCAGCCGCCCCTGGCCCAGGCCGCCGATTGGCTGCTCTCACTCGTCGGCATCACAGCCTCGGACAGCGATGAGCACCTCATCAAGCGGATCATCGGCGTGGGCGGCGATCACGTCGTCTGCTGCAACGCGATCGGTCAGGTCACGGTCAACGGGACACCGATCGATGAGACCCCCTACCTGAATCTGTCTCCCGGCCAGAGCGCGCCGCAGCCGGTACCGTTCGATGTCGTCGTACCGCAGAACTCGCTCTGGGTGATGGGCGACAACCGCGACCACTCCCGCGACTCGCGCTACAACATGGATCAGCCCAACAAGGGGTTCGTGCCGTTGGGCAACGTCGTCGGGCGCGCTTTTCTCATCACCTGGCCGTTCGACCGCTTCGGCACCATCGACGGGCACCATGCCGTCTTCGCGGGGGTGCCGGCCCCCGGCGCCGGATGAGTGTCATCACGCCGCGGCTGACCGTCGAGCGACGCCTGCTGCGTGAACATCCGATCGTCATCGCATGCGATGAGGTGGGGCGGGGCGCCCTTGCGGGTCCTGTCGCGGTCGGCGCGGCGGCGATCGGAGCTGCGGGTGTCCGGCGGCGGATCCCGGAGGGGCTGCGGGACTCGAAGCTCGTCGCCGCGCATCATCGGCACGCCGTCGCCGCGCGAGCGGCCGCCTGGGTCGACGCGTCTGCGGTCGGCTGGGCGAGTTCCGCAGAGATCGACGAGGTCGGGATCATGCGTGCGCTCGGGCTCGCGGCGTTGCGCGCCCTCGCGGATCTGCGCGCGCAGGGGTGCGTTCCCGACGAGGCGATCGTCATTCTCGACGGCAACCACGACTACATCACCGCGGCGGGCGGGACGAATCTGCGCGTCCAGCCGATCGTCAAGGCCGACCGCGACTGTGCGTCGGCCGCGGCCGCCTCGGTCGTGGCGAAGGTTGCGCGCGACGACCTGATGATGCGCCTGCACGACGAGCACCCCGTGTATCTGTGGGAGCGCAACAAGGGCTACGCCAGCCTCGAGCACCGCAGCGCGATCCGTTCGCACGGTCTCAGCCCCCACCATCGGGCGTCCTGGGCGATCGCGGACGCTCCCACGTTGTTCTGAGCGGATGCCGCGGCATCCGCTCCGCTGCTCCGCCCGCATAGGATGGGATCACCATGGACGACGAGGGCTTTGACGACTACGACCGCGAACTCGAGCTGGCGCTGTACAAGGAGTATCGCGATGTCGTCTCGCAGTTCGCGTACGTGATCGAGACCGAGCGACGCTTCTATCTCGCGAACGACGTGAATGTCGTGCGCCGCGACACCGAGCACGACTTCTACTTCGAGATCTCGATGACCGACGTCTGGGTGTGGGACATCTATCGCGCGGATCGTTTCGTGAAGTCGGTGCGCGTGCTCACCTTCAAGGACGTCAATGTCGAGGAGATGCAGCGCCGGGACTTCCAGCTTCCCGACGAGCTCGCTCTCGACTCCTGACCCGCGCGTCCCTCAGATCGCCTCCTCCTCCTCCCCACTCCTGCCTTGTGCGGGAATGTCCACCGAACGCCTGAGATCCCGAGGTGCGCGGCGGACGGGCCGGCACGCTTGTTCTCATGGCAGCCAAGGATGAACGCGGACGGTCGGGCGAAGCGCGAGCGGCGCAGTACCTGAGCGATGCCGGGTACACGATCCTCGCGCGCAACTGGCGTTGCGCTGTCGGAGAGATCGACATCGTCGCTCTGCGCGACGACGAGGTGGTCATCGTCGAGGTGAAGTCTCGACGCTCCGACTCGTACGGCCATCCGTTCGAAGCCGTCGATGCGCGAAAGCGCGCGCGGCTGTGGCGTCTGGCGACCACGTGGGCAGCCGTGCACCCCGCCGCCCGCGGTCGTCGCCTGCGCGTGGACGTCATCGGCGTCACCGGCCACGACGCGACGACTGCGCGTATCGAGCATCTCGAGGATGTCCGATGACGGTGGGCAGGACCTGGGGGGTCGTGTTGACGGGGCTCCGCGGTGATCTGGTCGAGGTCGAGGCCGACCTGTCCAGCCAGACACCGGCATTCGTGATCATCGGGCTCGCCGACAAGGCGATCGCCGAGGCGCATCAGCGGGTGCACAACGCCTGCGCCAACAGTGAGCTGCCTCTGCCGCGGCGAAAGCTCACCGTCAACCTGTCGCCGGCCAGCCTTCCCAAGCAGGGCTCCGCGCTCGACGTGGCGATCGCGGTTGCTGCGCTCGCCACTGAGCACGATCTCGATCGCGCCTCGCTCGCACAGACGGCCCACATCGGCGAACTCGGACTCGACGGTCGACTGCGGCCCGTCGCCGGGGTGCTGCCGGCGGTCGCGGCCGCTGCCCGGATGGGCATCCGCAGAGCCGTGGTGCCGTTCGCCAACCGAGAGGAGGCTGCGCTCGTGGAGGGCGTCGAGGTGCTGGGCGCCGTCTGCCTCCGCGATGTGGCACGCTGGCACGGCCTCGACGTCGACGAGGTGTCGCTCGAACCCGTTCCGCACCCGGGGGTGGGAAGCGCGCCGTCCTCCGCCGCCGTCCCCGATCTGTCCGACGTGATCGGGCAGGCCGACGCGGTCGACGCGCTGACAGTCGCGGCAGCGGGTGGGCACCACGTTCTCATGAGCGGTCCGCCCGGTGCGGGCAAGACGATGCTCGCGCGGCGGCTGCCCGGCATTCTGCCCGGTCTCGATGACGATGATGCCGTGCAGGCGGCGTCGTTGCGCTCGCTGGCGGGGGAGCGGGTCGACACGCTGAGTCGGACGCCGCCTTTCGAGGCGCCCCATCACAGCGCCAGCGCGACGGCGCTGATCGGAGGTGGAAGTCGCACCGTGCGGCCGGGCGCCATCGCCCGCGCGAGCGGGGGAGTCCTCTTCCTCGACGAGGCTGGCGAGTTCGCCCCGCACGCGCTGGACGCGCTGCGTCAGCCTCTCGAGTCGGGACTGATCGAGATCCACCGTGCCGGCTTTCGTGCAGTCTTTCCGGCACGTTTTCAACTGGTGCTCGCGACGAACCCGTGCCCGTGCGGCAACTACGGCGTACCGGCCGCCGAATGCACGTGTCCGTCTCTGGCGATCCGGCGCTACCTCGGAAAGCTGTCGGGTCCGCTCCGTGACCGCATCGACATCGAACTCGGGCTGCGGCGGGTCTCGAGCGCGCAGAGCGCGACGTCGACCGCAGTCACCTCGTCGGCGCAGGTCCGGGAGCAGGTCGGTAGCGCTCGTGAGCGCGCCCGCCACCGTCTGCGCTCGACCCCCTGGCGCACGAACGCACAAGTGTCCGGTCCCTGGCTGCGCAACGGCCCCCTGGCCGCGGATCCCGACATCCGCCGGCCCCTGGATGCCGCGCTGCACCGCGGCGCGCTGACCTTACGAGGCTACGACCGTGTATTGCGCGTGGCGTGGTCGGTCGCAGATCTCGCCGGTCACGATCGGCTGCGCGCCGCTGATATCGGGCGCGCGCTCTACCTCAAGAAGGGTGTGGAGGCATGAGCATCAGGCCCGAAGCCGACGCCGATCGTGCGGCTCTTGCCGGCCTCGTCGGCGAGGGACTGTCCGACGAGCAGATATGCGCCGCGTCGGCAGCGGCGATCTGGTCGACGCTGGTCGAGCCGGGCGACGGCACGGCGGGTGCGCTGATCGCGCAGTACGGTGCGGTCGAAGCGCTGCGGCGTGTCGAGGTCGACAGCACGACGGCACTCGCCCGCGGCGCGGGGCTCACCGAGCAAGACGTCAGCGCGGCGCGAGCCCGTTGGCTGCCCCGACGCGGTGACGTCGACCGCGCCTTGGCAGCCGCACGTCGAGCGGGAGCTCGACTCCTCATGCCGGGCGAGGACGTCTGGCCGCGCGCGCTCGACGACCTCGGAGTGCATGCACCCGTGTGCCTGTGGGCGCGCGGTGACGCCGACGCGCTCTCGGGCCACGCCGCTCTCGCGCTCGTCGGCGCCCGCGCCGCAACGGCGTACGGCACGCAGGTCGTGACAGAGCTCGCCGCAGAGGCGGCGACAGCCGGAGTGGTCGTCGTCTCCGGCGCGGCCTACGGCATCGACGCTGCGGCGCACCGGGGGGCACTGCGAGCCGACGGCACGACGGTCGCTGTCCTGGCCGGCGGCGTCGACCGCCCCTACCCTTCGGGTCACGACGAGCTGATCTCGGCGATCGTGCGGACGGGAGTCGTTCTCGCCGAGGTCCCGTGCGGCACGGCCCCGACCAAGTGGCGCTTCCTCGCGCGTAACAGGATGATTGCGGCGTTGGCGGGCGCGACGATCGTCGTCGAAGCTGCCCACCGCAGCGGTGCGCTGAACACCGCCCACCACGCCGCTGCACTCGGACGCGCCCTCGGCGCCGTTCCGGGGCCCGTCACGAGCGCCGCATCGGCCGGCTGTCATCGGCTTCTGCGCGACGCGGACGCCGTGTGCATCACCTCCGCCGCTGATGCCTGGGAGCTGCTCGGAATCCTGGGCGGCCCCGGCGGCGAACCCGATGCTGACCATGGGGAGCGCATCGACGAGCGCACCAGAGTGCTCGACGCGCTGAGCGGACGCCGCGCACGGGCGACCGCGGAGATCGCACGCCTTTCGGGGCTCTCAGCAGCAGAAACCAGCAGCATCCTCGGGCTGCTGGACCTGGATGGACGTGTCGAGCGCCTCCCGGACGGGTGGCGACGGCGGTCGGGGCCCGGAGCCGCGCGACTGTGGTGATGCCTTCCCCGTGGGAACCTCGTGTCGGCGAAGGGCGTCGTCGTCGGTGCGCCGTCTCCCATGCTGTCGTCGTGCGCGAGATGCTGATGCGGTGAGACTCTCCGACGCCGCCGACGCGTATGCGCGCGAGCTCTCGGACGTGCGCCGACTGTCCCCGGCCACCGTGCGCGCGTACAGCGCGGACCTGCGCGATCTCCTCGCGGTGATCGGTGACCGCGAGCTGGCCGATGTCGATCTCGAACATCTGCGGGAGTGGCTGTGGGTGGCAACGCGTCGCGGCGATGCGCGGTCGACGCTGGCGCGGCGAACGGCGGCCGTCCGCGGATTCTTCGCGTGGGCTCGGCAGACGGAGCGCATCGGCGCCGATCCGTCGCTGCGTCTGGTGGCGCCGCGACGCGGGCGGCCGTTGCCGAAGGTGGCGACGGCACCGGCGATGGCCGCCGTTCTCCGGGACGCGGAGGTGCGCGCTGACGGCGGCGATGCCCTTGCGCTGCGGGATGCGGCGCTCGTCGAACTGCTCTACGCCTCCGCTCTTCGCGTGTCCGAGCTCTGCGGAGCGGATGTCGACGACATCGACCGCGACCGCCGCACGGTCCGCGTCGTCGGGAAGGGCAGAAAGGAGCGTGTGGTGCCGTACGGTTCTCCCGCCGCCCACGCACTCGACGCCTATCTGGCGCGCGGACGACCCGCGCTGGCGGCCCGCGGTTCCGGCACGCCGGCGCTGTTCGTCGGAGCTCGCGGGGCGCGACTCGGTGCCCGCTCCGCCTATGACGTGGTCGCACGCGTCGTTGCTCCCGCGGTCGGACAAAGCGTGGGGCCCCACACGCTGCGCCACTCGGCCGCCACGCATCTGCTCGACGGGGGAGCCGACCTTCGCACGGTGCAGGAGATGCTCGGACACGCCAGTCTCGGGACGACCCAGATCTACACGCACGTGTCGGCGGAGCGACTGGCCGCGGCGTACCGCCTCGCTCATCCACGCGCGTAGACGGAGCACTACCCTGCTCTCATGAAGATTCGCGTGCTCGCCGTCGCTGCCGCCGTCATCGCCGCGTCTCTTCTCGCCGGCTGTGCAGGCGAGGGCGCGCCCCGACGCACCGTTGTCCCGACCTCGCACGCCACCTCCGCCTCCACCCCCGACGCCACCTCCGCCCCGACGCTGCCGGCATCGGGCCCGGATACCGGGGCACCGACCAGTGCCGTCTCGACCACCCCGGTCGCGTGCACGAACGGACTCGCCACCGTCGCTGGCGCCGCGGGACGGTACGCGCTGTCCGGAGACTGCGCGGCGGTGACGATCGCCGGCAACGACCTCTCCCTGCAGATCGACGGATCGATCGGAACGATGACGCTCCAGGGAGACCGCAGTCATGTCACCGGTGGGGCCGACGTGTCGACGATGGTCGTCGAAGGGCAGGACAACTCACTCGCCATCGCGAAGGTCGACGACCTCACGATCCGCGGGCAGCGCAACAGCATCACCAGCACCACGGATCTGCCGCGCCTGCAGATCGCGGGGACCAACAATACGGTCGCCGCCGCCGGTGTGGGCAGCGCCGAGGTCAGCGGAACCGGCAACACCTATCCCGGGTCCTGACCGACCTCGCAGCACGGCAGCAGCACCGCTCGCGGCAGCCCGCCCAGCAACCGGAGCGGATTGAGATAGACGTCGTCGCGGCGGGCTCCCAGATGCAGGTCACCGGGCGTCGTGTGACCACCCAGCCCCACGGTGCCCACCCACTCGCCGCGTTGCACCCGCGCTCCCACCGGCACGCCGGCGTGCACGGGCTCCATCGTCGATACCAGTCCATCGCCGTGGTCGATCGTGATCAGCGGGCGATCGACCACCACCCCGGCGAAGGCGACGATCCCGTCGTCGGGTGCCCGCACGTCCGCGCCCACGTCGCTGGACAGATCGATGCCTCGGTGTCCGGGTCCGTAGGCATGGGCGGGCGCACGGTAGGCCACCGTGATGAGCGGCGGCGAGACCGGCCACCCCCACCGCCCGCGCATGTCGTCGGAGGCATCCGCCGCGACCAATGCGCCCTGCCCTCCGCTGCCGGCGGCAGCGGAGGCACCGCAGACGAGGCCGAGGCTCACCGCCAGCACCGCGATACTCGCCGCGCCGACGCGCCTGGCCACATCACCCCGTCGGTGCCCGTTCATCCCTTCAGCCTCCGCGCCGACGCCGACGGACCTCGACAGCCACCGACATCTGTGGACGGGCGGGGTGCGCCGCCCGTCGGGGGAGGAGGCCCTGCGGCTGATACACTGAGTGAGCACCCCGCTGGTCGGGGTGACTCCGCGTGCCCACAGCGGCGCCGTCCTCGGACGGATGCCGCGGCATCCACACCCTGAGGTCTCCCCGCGACAGCGGTGAGCGGGTGTGCGCCGGGCACCAGGCGCACGGGACCATCCGGTCCTCGCGATCAACCCAACGAAAAGGAGAACGGCCATGGCCGTCGTCACCATTCGCCAGCTGCTCGACAGCGGCGTGCACTTCGGACACCAGACCCGCCGGTGGAACCCGAAGGTGAAGCGCTTCATTCTCACGGAGCGCTCCGGCATCCACATCATCGACCTGCAGCAGTCGCTGTCGTACATCGACAAGGCGTACGAGTACGTGCGCGAGACGGTCGCCCACGGGGGCACCGTGCTGTTCGTCGGCACCAAGAAGCAGGCTCAGGAAGTCATCGCCGAGCAGGCGACGCGCGTGGGCCAGCCCTACGTCAACCAGCGCTGGCTCGGCGGCCTTCTGACGAACTTCTCGACCGTCAGCAAGCGCCTCGCCCGCATGAAGGAGCTCGAGGAGCTCGACTTCGACAACCCGGCCGACAGCGGCTTCACCAAGAAGGAGCTCCTGCTCAAGAAGCGTGAGCTGGACAAGCTGCACAAGTCACTGGGCGGTATCCGCAACCTGCAGAAGACGCCCTCCGCGATCTGGGTCGTCGACGCCAAGCGCGAGCACCTCGCCATCGACGAGGCAAAGAAGCTCGGCATCCCCGTGATCGGCATCCTCGACACGAACGCCGACCCGGACGAGTTCCAGTTCCCGATCCCGGGCAACGACGACGCGATCCGCTCGGTGGGCCTGCTCACGCGCATCATCGCCGACGCCGCCGCCGAGGGTCTCATCCAGCGTCACCAGCCGACCGACGAGTCCGCCGACGCCGAGCCCCTCGCCGATTGGGAGCGCGAGCTGCTCGAGACTCCCGTCGTCACGGACGTCGCCGAGGTCGAGACCATCGCCACCGAGTCGGCCGCCGACGCCGCGGGCGCCGAGGCCAAGGCCGAGGGCGACGCCGCAGCGACCGCTGCCGAGTAAGACCACGTCGCCGGTGCGAAGCCCATCCTGAGGGACGGCTTCGCACCGGCATCCCACGAGAACTCACGACACGCAAGGAGCCACCACCCATGGCAAACTTCACCATCGCCGACATCAAGGCCCTGCGCGAGCAGCTCGGCACGGGCATGGTCGACACCAAGAAGGCGCTCGAGGAAGCCGACGGCGACCTCGAGAAGGCCGTCGAGATCCTGCGCCTGAAGGGCGCGAAGGGCAACGCGAAGCGCGCTGACCGCTCGACGAGCGAAGGCCTGGTCACCGCTGTCGAGAAGGACGGCAAGGTCACCATCCTCGAGCTGAACACCGAGACCGACTTCGTCGCCAAGAACGAGCGCTTCATCGCGCTGGCCGACAAGGTCCTGGCTGCGGCCGCGGCCGTGGGCGCCGACTCGGTCGAGGCGGCTCTGGCCGCGGATGCCGAGGGCAAGACCGTCGCCGACCTCATCTCCGACGAGGCAGCGATCATCGGCGAGAAGGTCGAGCTGCGTCGCGTGCGCACGATCGCGGGTGACAAGTTCGAGATCTACCTGCACAAGACGAGCAAGGACCTCCCGCCGCAGGTGGGTGTCGTGCTCGCCTACACGGGGGACGACGCCGAGACCGCGCGCTCGATCGCTCAGCACATCTCGTTCGCCAACCCCACGTACCTCTCGCGTGAGGACGTCCCCGCCGAAGAGGTGGAGAAGGAGCGCGAGATCGTCACGGAGATCTCCCGCAACGAAGGCAAGCCGGAGGCCGCGCTGCCGAAGATCGTCGAGGGTCGCGTGAACGCGTTCTTCAAGCAGGTTGCTCTGCTCGATCAGGACTACGCGAAGGACAACAAGCTGTCCGTCGCCAAGGTCGCCGGTGACGCCGGAATCACGATCACCGACTTCGCCCGCTTCAAGGTCGGCGCGTAAGTCGCCTCAAGGGGTCCGCATTCACCGAATGCGGACCCCTTTTCCATGCCCCGCCTTCGATAGTCTGCATCTCGACGAGAGGAACCCCCCTGTGACCGATGAGAACACCGGACGCCGTCGCGTCCTCCTGAAGCTGTCGGGAGAGGCCTTCGGAGGAGGTCAGCTCGGGGTCAACCCCGACGTCGTCGGTCAGATCGCGCGCGAGATCGCCGCGGCGGTCGATCGGGTGGAGATCGCCATCGTCGTGGGCGGCGGCAACTTCTTCCGCGGTGCAGAGCTGAGCCAGCGCGGCATGGACCGTGGACGTGCCGACTACATGGGCATGCTCGGCACGGTGATGAACGCCTTGGCGCTGCAGGACTTCCTCGAGCAGGCGGGAGCTGCGACACGCGTTCAGTCCGCGATCTCGATGACCCAGGTCGCCGAGCCCTACATTCCTCGGCGGGCGGAACGCCACATGGAGAAGGGCCGGGTCGTGATCTTCGGTGCCGGCGCCGGTCTTCCCTACTTCTCGACCGACACGGTCGCCGCCCAGCGCGCACTGGAGATCGGGGCGGACGAGGTGCTCGTCGCCAAGAACGGCGTCGACGGCGTCTACACGGCCGACCCCAAGACCAATCCCGATGCCGAGCGGATCGACACCATCACCTATCGCGACGCCCTCCAGCGCGGGCTCAAGGTGGTCGACTCGACGGCCTTCAGCCTCTGCATGGACAACGGCATCGACATGCGCGTGTTCGGCATGGAGCCGGCCGGCAACGTCACGCGCGCGCTGCTCGGCGAGTCGATCGGCACGCTCGTCAGCGTCTGAGCGACGGGGCGCCCCGCACTAGACTCGATCTGACGTACCGAACGAATGGAGTGACCGTGATCGCCGAGATCCTGGCCGACACGTCCGCCCGCATGGACCGCGCCGTGGAGGCCGCGAAGGACGACTTCGCGACCGTGCGCACGGGACGCGCGAACCCCCAGCTCTTCCAGAAGATCCTGGTCGACTACTACGGGTCGCCGACGCCGCTGTCGCAGCTGGCGTCGCTGAACACGCCCGAAGCACGCACGCTCGTCGTGACGCCGTACGACAAGTCGGCACTGAAGGCGATCGAACAGGCGATTCGCGACATGCCGAACCTGGGCGCGAACCCCACGAACGACGGCAACATCATCCGTGTCACGATGCCCGAACTGACGGCGGACCGCCGCAAGGAGTACGTGAAGCTCGTGCGCTCGAAGGGTGAAGACGCGAAGGTGCACCTCCGCGGCATCCGTCGCAAGGCGAAGGACGAGCTCGACGCTCTCAAGAGCGAGGTCGGCGAGGACGATCTCGTTCGCGCCGAGAAGGAGCTCGACGGCGTCACGCGCAGCCATGTCGACGAGATCGATGAGGCTCTGAAGCGCAAAGAAGCCGAGCTTCTCGAGGTCTGAGGACGTGCCCACCACCGACTCGCCAGGGGATGCCGGGACCGGAGGCGCTTCGGACCCGGAGGGGGATCGTACGCGCTCCGCAAGCCCGGCGAGCTTCCAGGCTCACGTGCGCGCCGCGCGCACCGAGATCGAGCACCAGATGGACCGGGCTCGGGCGGACTTCGAAGAAGTCACAGATCGCATCAACGCGCGCACCGGTCGCAACCTTCTGATGGCGATCCTCATCGGCCTCGCCGTCGGAGCGGTCGTGCTGGGCTCGTTGCTCTTCATCAAGTGGCTCTTCCTCGTCTTCGCCGTGCCGGTGTGTCTGCTCGGAGTGTTCGAGTTCAGCCGCGCGTTGCAGACGGCGGGCCGGCGCGTCGATGTGTGGCCGCAGATCGTCGCCGGCGCGGTCATCATGCTGTCGGCCTTCTTCGCCGGCCACCTGACCCATTGGGCGCTCACCTTCGGCGCTGTCACCGCGGTGATCGTCTGGCGGCTTCTCGCCCAGATGGTGGCTCGTGACGGCCGCCGCTACGGCGAGGTCCTCGGCGATGTGCTGATCGCCGGCTTCCTCCCGCTGTACGTGCCGTTCCTGGCCAGCCTCGCGCTCGTCCTGCTCCGCCAAGACCAGGGCGAGTACTGGGTGCTCGGCATGCTGATCGCGGTCGTCGCGACCGACACCGGGGCCTACGCGTCCGGGCTCGCGTTCGGATCGCATCCGATGGCCCCGCGCATCAGCCCGAAGAAGACCTGGGAAGGGTTCGCCGGGGGAGCCGTCGCGACGCTCGTCGCCTCTGTCCTGTGGGCGCTGTTCATGCTCGGCATCCCGTGGTGGGCCGGCGTGGTCTTCGGACTGCTGATCTTGGGATGTGCAACGGTGGGCGACCTCGGCGAGTCGATGATCAAGCGCGATCTGGGCATCAAGGACATGAGCTCGTGGCTGCCGGGCCACGGCGGCGTACTCGACCGACTGGACTCGATTCTGCCCTCCGCCGCAGCCGCTCTCGCCCTTTACTTCCTCTTCTTCCCCCTGGTGGTCTCATGAACGACGCCCCCGAGACGAGCGCGACGCCGTTTCCGCTGACAACCGGCCGCACCCGCGGCTACCGTGCGGATGCGGTCGACGACTTCCTCGCCCGTGCTCGCGCCGCGTTCGAGTCCGGCGACTCGACGGAGATCGATGCGTCGGCCGTTCGCACGGCCGCGTTCCCGCTGGTGCGCCGCGGATACCAGGTTGCGGCGGTGGATGCCGCGCTCAGTCGCATCGAAGACGCGTTCGCCGCCCGTGAGCGCGAGCAGGCGCTGTCGCGCCGTGGCGCTCGGGCGTGGGTCGGACAGTCGCGCAAGCTGGCCCAGGAGGTGCTCGATCGCCTCACCCGCCCCAAGGGGCGCCGCTTCCGTCGTGTCGGGCTGCTGCGCTTCGGCTACCGGGTCGACGAGGTCGATCTGGTCGCCGACAAGATCGCCCGCTTCCTCGAGAATGGCGAAGCCGTGACCGTCGACCAGGTGCGTTCCGTCGCCTTCCGCATGCAGCGGCGGGGCTACAGCGAGGCGCAGGTCGACGCCGTCCTCGACGCGACGGTCGAGGTCATGCTCGCCGTCGTCTGAGCGGACCCGCCTGACACGCCCAACGCCGGGCGCTAGAATCGGAGGACTGTGACTGCCGACGCCGATCTGACGCCCGCCAGCGCCGACGTCCCTGCGACGCGTGCCGCGCGGAGGAACCACGCCGCCGCGCGTCGCGTCCGTCCAGCCGCGACGACGGCAAAGTGGTCGCGCCGACGCGGCGTCATGAGCGTCTTCGCAGTCCTGGCCGTTCTCGGCTTCGGCGCCGCCTACATCGGCCCGATGACGGCGGCGAGCCCGCGCGCGCACGCCGCAGAGGTGGCTCCGATCTCCCTCTATGCGTCCACCATCGCGAACGCACAGGCTTACCTCGCGGCATCCGACCAGACAGTCGGACTCGGACGAGACGGCGTCGTGTACAGCGTGTACGTCACACCCAAGCCCACCCCCACCCCGACGCCGTCAGCGGCGACGGGGTCGTCCGCGTCGAGTTCGTCGTGGTCGCCTCCGTTCGTCGCACCCGATCCGGGCACGGCGCAGTCGATCGCCTACGCCATGGTGCAGCAACGCGGTTGGGGCGACGACGAGTTCGCCTGCCTGGTGGCGCTGTGGAACAAGGAGTCCGGATGGCGTGTGGGCGCGTACAACGCCGGAAGCGGTGCCTACGGCATTCCGCAGGCGCTTCCGGGAAGCAAGATGGCATCCGCGGGCGCCGATTGGGAGACCAACCCCGCCACGCAGATCGCCTGGGGTCTCGGCTACATCGGCGGACGCTACAGCAGCCCGTGCGGGGCGTGGTCGCACTCACAGTCCACGGGGTGGTACTGAGAAGATGCCGCGCGCGAACCGACGGCAGCCCTCACCAGCCGACGATTCGTTCGATCGGCTGCTGAGCGGCTGGAAGCGCACCGAGAGCCGGCGCGGCGCGGAATGGACCGTACAACCCGTGAGCGCCGTACAGGCGCAGAAGAACTACACGTGTCCCGGGTGCGGTCGGTCGATCCCGCCCGGCACGGCCCACGTGGTGGTGTGGCGTGCCGATGGCGTCCTGGGCGACGCCGCGGATCTGGCCGCGCGTCGGCACTGGCACACGGCTTGTTGGAAGGTGGCATGAGATGGAGATTCGCGGACCGGTGCTTTTGCCCGCCCGGCGTGAGGAGATCGAGCTTCAGACCCTCGACGGGTTGACCCTCGTGGGCGAACTCGCCCTTCCCGAACAGCGCGACCCCGTCGCGACGCTCGTGACACTGCATCCGCTGCCGACGGCCGGCGGGTTCATGGACTCGCACATCCTGAGAAAGGCAGCCGGACGGCTGCCGGCTCTGGCCGACCTTGCGGTCCTGCGCTTCAACACGCGCGGCACGACATCGCCTCGCGGAACGAGTGAGGGGGCCTTCGACGGCGGACGCGCCGAAGAGTTCGACGTCGCCGCGGCGCTCGCTTTCGTCGAGGCGCGAGGGCTGCCGCATCCTTGGCTGGTGGGATGGTCTTTCGGTACCGAGCTCGCTCTCAAATACGGCCGGGATCACGCGATCGACGGCGTCATCCTGCTCTCGCCGCCGTTGCATCGTGCGACGGCAGAGGACGTCGCCGCGTGGCAGGGGGAGTCTCGGCAGCTGGTGGCGCTGATCCCGGAGTTCGACGACTACCTTCGCCCGGAGCAGGCTCGGGACCGCTTCGCGCCGGTCGACCACGCGAGAGTGATCGCCGTCGACGGGGGCAAGCATCTCTGGGTGGGGGAGACACAGACCCGCCGCGTTCTGACGGAGATCGTCGCAGCCGTCAACCCGGACGCGCTGCCCCTCGCCACCGAATGGGACGAGGGATAGGACTCAGCGCTCGTTCTGACGGGGAATGATGACCTGCCGGTAGATGATCAGGACGCTGGCCGCGACGGGAATCGCGATGAGCGCGCCGAGAAGCCCGAGGAGGGCGCCGCCGGCCAATGCGGCGATCACGACGACGGCGCCGGGCACCGACACCGCACGATTCATGATGCGCGGCGACAGGATGTAAGCCTCCACCTGCATGTACACGACGTACCAGACGAGTGCCACGATCGCCGTCAGAGGCGAGCTGAGCCCGGGGATGAGACAGGTGAGCACGATGATCGCCGAGCCGGTGAGGGTGCCGACGAGGGGGATCAGCGAGAAGAAGAACGCGATCACCGCCAAGACGGCCGGGAACGGGGCGCCGATGATCGAGAGGAACGCGGCGCTGAGCACACCGTTGATCGCACCGAGCGTGACCTGACCCATGACGTAGTGACCCACGGATGCGGTGATCTGCTCGGAGAGATCGATGTATCGCGCGCGCTTCGAGGCGGGCACGAGCTGAGCGGCAGCCGCCTTCAGCGAAGGGGTCGAGGCCGTGAAGTAGATCGTGAGGATCAGGATGATGATCGCGCCGGTGATGAGCGAGATGATCGAGGCGCCGATGCCGAGGATCACGTTGCCGGCAGAGGTGCCGATCTGAGCGAAGTCCAGGCTGTTGAACCAGTCGGATGCGTACTTGAACGCCATGTCGACGTCCAGCGCGGGGAAGGTCGAGTGCAGCCACTTCGACAGATCGTCGACGGGGTTCCATGACCCGTTGACGGCGCTGTCGATGAGGCGCTGGACCTGTGTGATCAGCTGCGCGATCTGCCCCACGAGGACCGGGATGACGATCAGCACGATGCCGGTGAACACCGCCAGCACGGCGGCGAAGGTGATCAGAAGCGCTGCCCACCGCGGCAGACGGCGGCGCTCGAGCCAGCTCACGAGAGGATCGAGGCCGAGCGCCAGGAAGAGAGCCGTCCCCACGTACAGCAGAATCGTCGACAGCGACTGCACGCTGGAGATGAGCAGGATGCCGACCCCGACGCCGAGAGTGGCGACGAGAGCCGTTCGGAACGGATGCTGCAGCTTCATGGTGATGTCAGAATACGCACCGAGCGGCGCTTTTCCCGTCAACACGGCCACGCAGTTCCACCGCAGAGCGAGGGCGCTCCCGGGCGACGCACAGCAGGATGTCGCTAGGCTGGAATGTCGATTGCGCGCCGCGATCCCGTCTGCGGTGCGCGCGGGAGGTGTCTTACGTGCGTTTCGTCTGGGCTGTGACAGCCTTCGTGCTGGCTGCGGTCATGATCGGTGCCGGCATCGCCCAGCGCACCGTGCTGCAGGGTCCGCGCACCGAGAGCGAGACGATCTCCGTCACCGGCGACGCGCCGTACATCCTGATCGACGGCAGCGTGCTCAACAGCCACAGCGGATCGCAGACTCTCCGCGTTCAGGAAGCGGGCACGATCTTCGCGTCCTACGGGCGCACGGCCGACCTGAAAGCGTGGTTGACGCCCTCGTCGTACACCCACGTGACCCTCGACGGGGGCGCCACCACGACGACAGCGGTCGCGGCGAAGAACCCGCCCGCGGCCGGCAGCGCGCCGATCACGCCCGTCGGCTCGGACCTCTGGCTGGACGAGTTCCAGCAGGACGACGTCCTCATCACCCCTCTGCAGCTTCCCGCGGACATGAGCCTGCTCGTCGCCACTGACGGAGTGAAGCCGGCACCGAGCAGCCTCACCCTCAGCTGGCCGACGGGCGCGACCACTCCCTGGGCGGGGCCGCTCATCGTGCTGGGCAGCATCTTCCTGCTGGTCGGCATCATCGTGTACGTCCTCGGCGTGCGACATGCGCGCCGATCGCGGGGACCGCGACGCAAGGGCCTTCCCATGCCCGTGACAGAGCCCATCGACGTCGCGGTCACGGGTGCCGACAAGGGTGTCATCAGCGCCACGCCCTCGCGGCGTCAGCTGACGCGCGGCAAGCGCGCACTGCTCGCGGCTCCGGCCGTCGGCGTCGCCGCGTTGCTGTTCACCGGCTGCACCGCGGACGCATGGCCTCAGCTGGCCGGCACCCCGACCCCCACGGCATCCGAGAGCGTCGTCGTGCCGCAGGACCAGGGACAGCCCGCCGTGACGCAGCAGCAAGGCGAGCGCATCCTCACGCGGATCTCCGAGCAGGTGGCGAAGGCAGACGCCGCGAAGGATCCCGCGGCGGCCGCGCTGCGGTTGACGGGATCGGCACTGGCGGCTCGAGAGACCGACTACAAGCTGCGCGACGTCGCCGGGCACACCGCGCTGAACGCCGTGCCGGACAAGCCGGTGAAGATCATTCTCCCCGAGGCCTACGACGGGTGGCCGCGCACGTTCTTCGCTGTCATCGAGACGGGGGACGTCATTCTGAGCGTGACCCAGGAGGACCCCTGGTCTCCGTACAAGGTGAGCAGGGAAGCCGAGCTGGTGTCGCAGGCCAGTCTCAACCTCGCGCCCTCCTACGTCGGCGCGATCTCCATCGACCCGGACTCGCCGTTCCTCGCGCTGGCTCCCAACAAGGTGGCCGCGGCCTACGCCGACATCCTCACCAACGGCGACAGCAGCGCGTTCGCAGCACAGTTCGACTCGACGAACGACCCCTTCCGCAAGCTGGTCGCGGACAACCGCGCCACGCGACTGCAGGCGTTCAATCAGACCGGGGCGCAGACCGGCACGCTGACCTACGCCGCATCCGCCGGCCCGGACGAACCCATCTCGCTCGCCACGCTGGATTCGGGAGCGATCGTCGCGGTGACCGTGCATGAAAGCGACACGGTCAAGCCCACGAACACCGACGCGGTCATCAAGCTCGACAACAACGCAATCGTGCAGACCCTCACCGGAGTGAATCAGTCCTCGACCGGTTTCACGACGACGTTCGTCGACCAGCTCTTCTTCTTCGTCCCTTCTCAGAGTTCCAGCAAGCGCATTCAGCTGCTGGGATACTCGACCTCCATCCTCGACGCGAAAGTAGCCCCCTAAGTGAGCGATCCCACCTCGGGCGCCGTGCTGCGCGGTGCCGTCGACCTGTCGTCTTTGCGTTCGCGCCCGTCGGCCCCGGCCGGTGCGGCGGCGCCGGCCGCGGGCTCCCGCGCGTCGCTGATCTTCGATGCCACCGACGAGAGCTTCGGCCAGGTGCTCGAGCTGTCGCGATCCGTGCCGGTCGTGGTCGACTTGTGGGCCGAGTGGTGTGGCCCCTGCAAGCAGCTGAGCCCGATTCTCGAGAAAGTCGTGACCGAGCTCGACGGACGTGTGGTGCTCGCCAAGGTCGATGTCGACGCGAACCCTCAGCTCGCCCAGGGCTTCCGGGCGCAGTCGATCCCCATGGTCGTCGCCCTCGTCGCGGGGCAGCCCGTTCCGCTGTTCACCGGCGCGGTGCCGGAGCAGCAGGTCCGCGACGTCTTCGCCCAGCTGCTGCAGCTGGCTGCCCAGAACGGCGTCACGGGCACGGTCCCCGTCGACGGGGCGTCCGAGCCGGAATCCGACGAGCCCGTCCTGCCCCCGCGGCACCAGGAGGCGTTCGATGCGATCGAAGCGGGTGACTACGCGCGCGCCGTCGCGGCGTACGAAGCGGCGCTCGCGGAGAACCCGCGCGACGAGGAGGCTCGGGCCGGTCTCGGCCAGGTACGTCTCCTGCAGCGCGTCCAGGGCCTGGATCTGCAACAGGCGCGGGATGCCGCGGCATCCGCGCCCCGCGACATCGATGCGCAGTTCGCCGTGGCCGACCTCGACGTCGTCGGCGGTCACGTCGACGACGCGTTCGCGCGCCTGCTCGACCTGTTCGCCGTGCTCCCCGCGGATGAGCGCGGCGCCGTACGCGACCGCCTCGTCGAGCTCTTCGGACTGATCGGCGACGGCGACCCGCGCGTCATCCGCGCCCGTGGTCGTCTGACCTCACTGCTGTTCTGACACGGAACGTTCCGGCACCGGTCGCCGGCTGTTCAGGCGGAGCGGCCGAGCCAGAGCACGCCGAGCGGCGGCAGAACGAGCGTCGCGCGCCCGTTGTCATCGGCGTGCACGGTCCCGAAGTTGCCCACTCCGGAGCCGCCGTAGGCCTCCGCATCGGAGTTGAGCAGTTCCCGCCACGCTCCGCCGGCGGGCAGGTCCAGGGCGTAGTCGTGAAGGGGAACACCGGAGAAGTTGCAGATGACGACCACGGTGTTGCCCCGGTCGTCATCCCGCGCGAAGGCGATGACGTTCGGGTTCCAGGTGGGGGCCCCGAGGCGCCGGAAGGCGGAGCCGTCGCTGTCGCGCGCCCACAGCGGTGAGTTCTCCCGGTAGACGCGATTGAGCGCAGCCACGAAGTCGAGGAGCTGACGGTGCGGCGGCTGATCGAGCATCCACCAGTCCAGTCCTCGCCCCTCCGACCATTCGGACAGCTGCCCGAAGTCCTGGCCCATGAACAGCAGCTGCTTGCCCGGATGACCCCACATGTACGCCAGGAAGGCGCGGGTGTTGGCGAGCTTCTGCCAGTGATCACCCGGCATCCGTGTGAACAACGTGCCCTTCCCGTGAACGACCTCGTCATGGCTGATCGGAAGGACGAAGTGTTCGCTGAAGGCGTACACGAAGGAGAAGGACAGTTCGCCCTCATGATGGCCGCGGTACATGGGGTCACGCTTGATGTACTCGAGCGAGTCGTTCATCCAGCCCATGTTCCACTTGAGGCCGAAGCCGAGGCCTCCGGCGCTCGTGGGCGCCGTGACGCCCGGGTAGCTGGTGGACTCCTCCGCGATCATGGCGATGCCGGGGTAACGCTTGTATGCGGTGGCGTTGACCTCCTGGAGGAACCGGATGGCCTCCAGGTTCTCGCGACCGCCGTAGATGTTCGGCTCCCACTCGCCGGCTTCGCGCGAATAGTCGAGGTAGAGCATCGAGGCCACGGCATCGACGCGCAGACCGTCGACGTGGAACTCCTCGAACCAGTACAACGCGTTGGCCACGAGGAAGTTGCGCACCTCGTTGCGGCCGTAGTCGAAGATGAGCGTGCCCCAGTCCTTGTGCTCGCCACGGCGGGGATCGGGGTGCTCGTAGAGGGGGTCGCCGTCGAAGCGGGCGAGAGCGAAGGCGTCTTTCGGGAAATGGCCCGGAACCCAGTCCATGATGACGCCGAAGCCGCCCTTGTGCAGGCGGTCGATCAGATAGCGCAGGTCGTCGGGGCTGCCGAAACGGCTCGTCGGCGCGTAGTAGCCACTGACCTGATAGCCCCATGAGCCGCCGAACGGATGCTCGGCCAGCGGCAGGAACTCGACGTGGGTGTAGCCGGTCTCGGTGAGATAAGCGATCAGGGGCTCGGCCGCGTCCCGGTAGCCGAGTCCGGGTCGCCACGACCCGAGGTGGAGCTCGTACGTCGACATCGGCTGGGACAGGACATCGCGGCCGGCGCGGGCGGCCATCCACTCCTCGTCGCCCCAGCTGTACGCGCTTTCGGTCACGACGGAGCCGGTCGCCGGCGGGACCTCGGCACGCTGGGCCATCGGATCGGCCTTGAGAATCCAGCCGCCGTGGCGCGTGAGGATCTCGTACTTGTAGACCGTGCCGGCAGTGAGCCCGGGCACGAACAACTCCCAGACCCCGCTGGAGCCGAGGCTGCGCAGCGCGTGCCCCTGGCCGTCCCACGCGTTGAAGTCGCCGACCACGCGAACCGCGCGCGCATTCGGAGCCCACACGGCGAACGACACACCGCTGATGCCGTCGTAATGACGCACGTGCGCGCCGAGTGCCTGCCAGAGCTGCTCGTGCCGACCCTCCGCGATCAGGTGGCGGTCGACGTCGCCCAGGGTCGGAAGGTGACGGTAGGGATCGTCGACGCGGTAATCGGCACCGCCCTCGTAGGTGGCCACCAACTCGTAGGCCCGCGGCTGTGTCGGGCTTTCGCCCTCCCAGATTCCTCCGCGCACGTGATCGAGCGCGATCTCGGTGCCGTCGTCCGCGACGGCCGTCACCGACGACGCCATCGGCCGACGTGCACGGATGACCCACGATCCATCGGCGCGCTGATGCGGACCGAGGACGTCGTGCGGGGCGTGATACGAACCCGTCGCGACCGTGTCGAGGACCTCGTCCGAGATATCGCTCATCGCGTCTCCTTCACGTGCAGGATGTGAACGGGTTCGTCGAATGCGTCGAGACGGACGAAGTTGTCCTGATTCCAGGTCCAGCTCGCGCCGGTCACGAGGTCTTCGACGACGTAGTCGGCGCCGCGGGCAACGCCGAACACAGTGGAGTCGATGTGCACCGTGGTCTGGCGGGTCGAATGCGGGTCGACATTGGCGACGACGATGATCGTGTCGTCCACGCCGTCGACGCTCAGCGCCGCGGGAAGGTGCTTGACGTAGACGAGGATCGCGTCATCGTCGCTCCAGTGGAGAGAGACGTCACGCAGCTGTCGCAGCGCCGGATGAGCGCGGCGGATCTCGTTGAGGCGCGTCAGGTAGGGCGCGATGGAAAGGCCCTGGGATGCCGCGGCATCCCAGTCGCGCAGCTTGTACTCGTACTTCTCGTTGTCGATGTTCTCTTCCGACCCCGGCCGGGCCACGTTCTCGATCAGCTCGTAGCCGGCGTACACGCCGTAGGAGGCGCCGGCGGTGGCGGCCAGGGCTGCCCGGATCTTGTAGGCGGGGCGCCCCCCGTACTGGAGGTACTCGGTGAGGATGTCAGGCGTGTTGACGAAGAGATTGGGCCGCATGAAGTCCGCGGTGTCGTGGGACACCCAGCGAAGGAACTCCTCCAACTCCGCCTTGGTGTTGCGCCACGTGAAGTACGAGTAGCTCTGCTGGAAGCCGGCCTGCGCGAGCGCCTGAAGAGGAGCTGGACGAGTGAAGGCCTCGGCCAGGAAGATCACGTCCGGGTGCTCGGCATTCACCGTGGCGATGAGCCATTCCCAGAACTGCAGCGGCTTCGTGTGCGGGTTGTCCACGCGGAAGATCTTCACGCCCTGCGCGATCCAGTGCCGGACGATGCGGAGGACTTCGGCGCGAATGCCCGCAGGATCGTTGTCGAAGTTGATCGGGTAGATGTCCTGGTACTTCTTCGGGGGATTCTCCGCGTAGGCGATCGTGCCGTCGGGCAAGGTGGTGAACCACTCCGGGTGAGCAGCGACCCACGGGTGATCGGGCGCCGCCTGAAGAGCGAGGTCGAGCGCGACCTCGAGTCCCTCGGTCCGCGCCGCACGGACGAAGGCCCGGAAGTCTGCGAGGGTGCCCAGGTCGGGGTGCACCGTGTCGTGGCCGCCGGCTGCCGACCCGATGGCCCACGGCGAGCCGGGATCGCCCGCGGCGGCGGTCAGCGTGTTGTTGGGTCCCTTGCGGTTGACCTCGCCGATGGGGTGAATCGGCGGCAGGTACAGCACGTCGAAGCCCATCGCGGCGACCGCCGGCAGCCGCTTGGTGGCCGTGCGGAAGGTGCCGCTCTTGATCGATCCGTCCTTCAATCGCTTCGCGCCCTCGGACCGAGGGAAGAACTCGTACCAGGCGCCGACGCCCGCGCGCTCCCGCTCCACGAGCAGCTCGAGGTCGGGGCCCACTGTGACGAGCGACTGCAGGGGACGTGCGTCGAAGTACGCGGCGATCGCGGGGTCGCGGACGATGGCCAACGCCTCGTCATCGCTCGTCCCCGGGTCGCGCAGCGCGCCGGCGGCAGCGCTCAACGCCTTGCGTTCGGCTGCCGGGCGATCCTTCTCCCGCGCCGCATCGGCGAACAGTCTCGCGCCCATCTCGCGCATGAGCGGGGTGTCGACCCCCGCCGCGATCTTCACGTCCGCCGCGTGCTCCCACGTCGCGACATCGTCGCCGAACGCTTCGAAGCGGAACCGCCAGATGCCCTCTTCCAGGGGAGCGATGTCGACGCTCCAGCGGTCGAAGCCGTCGCCGCGTGCAGACAGCCGGTGCAAGGACTCCTCTCCGGAGGGGGAAAAGAGGCGCACGTGCACGCCGATGAGGTCGTGGCCCTCGCGGAAGGCGGTGACGGTGAACGGAACGGCTTCGCCGGAGAAGGCGGATGGCCGAAACAGCGCGTCCGGCACGGACGGGTGCGGCAGTGCCATCGGGATCCGTCCCGCCCGCGTGTCGGTGACGCCCCGCCAGACGGTGACCGGGCGGACCGGAATCTGTGCAGCGCTGCGCAGCGTCGTCGCGCGAGGAGGAACGGAGGGAGCGGAGCGCGTCGTCGAAGCCACGTCTCGAACCTACCGCCGAACACCGAACGGGCACACCACTCGGCGTCCGGTTCGCGTCATTGCATCCGGAACAGATGCAGAGCGGTTCCGGGGAGGGTGAGCACGGCGCCCGGCGCGAACAGCGGCTCGGTCGTGTCGGGACGGTCAGGCACGCTGGACCACAGTGACACGTAGCCGCTCACGCCCTCGATCGTGGGAAGCGTGACCTCGACCGGCCTCTCGGTGCCGTGCACGACCAGGAGGATCCGGTTCGGGTCCTCCTCTTCCGGCGTGGATGCCGCGTCATACTGCAGGGTCCGGTGAGCGGGATCGGTCCACCGCTCGATCGACATCGTCTCGCCGTTCTCGTCGTACCAGTCGATGACCGACGCGCTGGGGACGACGTGAGCGTCGCGGGCGAAACGGCGCGGTCGCAGGGCGGGGTTGTCGCGGCGCAGCTGAATGAGACGGCGGACGTGGGCCTGCAGGTCCTCCTGCCAGGGTGCGTGCTCCCAGTTGACCCACGTGAGAGGAGAGTCGTGGCAGTAGGCGTTGTTGTTCCCTCGCTGGGTCCGGCCGGCCTCGTCTCCCGCCGTCATCATCGGCACGCCGGCCGACAGCAGCAGCGTTCCCATGAGGTTGCGCATGGCCTTGCGGCGCGTCGCGAGGATCGTGTCGTCGTCGGTGCGGCCTTCGGCGCCGTGGTTGAAGGACCGGTTGGTGTCGGCCCCGTCACGGTTCTGCTCGCCGTTGCCGAGGTTGTGCTTGACGTCGTAGGAGACGAGGTCGCGCAGCGTGAACCCGTCGTGCGCCGTGACGAAGTTGATGCTCGCGAGCGGCCCGCGTTCCGCGGTGAAGGTGTTCGATGAGCCGGCGAGCCGCGTCGCGAACCCTCCGATGCCGACGGGGGATGTCGACGCGCGGCGGGCGTAGTCGATGTCGCTCAGCCAGAAGTTGCGGACGCGGTCGCGGTAGCGGTCGTTCCATTCGGCCCAGCCGCTCCCGAAGTTACCCGTCTGCCAGCCGCCCATACCGACGTCCCATGGCTCGGCGATCATCTTCAGATCCGCGAGCGCCGGGTCCTCGACGATGGCCCGCAGCAGCGGGTGATGGGGATCGAAGGCGTTGTCACTCCCACGACCGAGGGTCACGGCCAGGTCGAAGCGGAAACCGTCGATCTGCACGTTGTCGGCCCAGTACCGCAGGGAGTCCAGCACCAGACGCGCGGCGGCGTCGGTCGCCGTGTTGACGGCGTTTCCGCAGCCTGTGACGTCGATGTACGCGCCGTCGTCTTCCTGTCGGTAGTAGCCCCGGTTGTCGATGCCGCGGAAGCTGGATCTCGGTCCGCCCAGACCGAGCTCGGACGTGTGGTTGTACACCACGTCGAGGATGACCTCGATGCCCGCCGCATGGAGGTCGCGCACCATGGTCTTCACCTCCCGCAGCACGGCATCCGGGCCGGCGGCGACGGCCTCCGCCGTCGCGTACGGGGCGTGTGCGCTGAAGAAGTTGAGAGTGTTGTAGCCCCAGTAGTTCGTCAGTCCCTGATGCAGAAGACGGGGCTCCGTCTCGAACGCGTGGATCGGCAGGAGTTCGACGGCCGTCACGCCGAGATCCCGCAGGTGCGCGATCATCGCCGGATGGCCGAGTCCCGCGTAAGTGCCGTGCAATGCCGGCGGGATGTCCGGGTGCCGCTTGGTGAGACCCTTCACGTGCGCCTCGTAGATGACGGTGCGGTCCATCGGCGTGTGTGGGCGCGGCACGTCGTTCCAGTCGAATGCGTCATCGACGACGGCCGCGCGCCACTGGCCGATGCGCACGGGCACGAGTCCTCGCGCATAGGGGTCGAGGAGCAGGCTCTCCGGGTTGAAGGTCTGCCCGGGACCGGACGGTCCTGTCACGCGAAGCGCGTAGCACGCCCC
>NZ_BADB01000161.1:0-6567 GCF_000333415.1 Microbacterium sp. B24
ATGCTCTGTTGGATCTGGGCGATCTGCTCGGCAGTGAGGGCGGGATCGCCGATGAGGGCGTCGAGCGCGGCACGGTCATCGGGGGCGAGCGCCTCGCGGGTGTAGGCGATGAGCAGCGTGCGCTTGCCTTCGCGGAGGTCGTCGCCGGAGGGCTTACCGGTGACGGCAGCGTCGCCGAAGACGCCGAGAACATCGTCCCTCAGCTGGAACGCCAGTCCCAGCGGATGACCGAAGGCGGCCAGAGCCGCCGACTGCGTGGCGTCGGCTCCGGCGAGCGCCGCACCCAGCAGGAGGGGGTGCTGGATGCTGTAGCGCGCGGACTTCAGTGACGCGACGCGGAGGGCGCGCTCGGCGTGTTCCTCGTCGGGGGCCGTCGTGAACGCCGCCTCCTCGGCGATGTCGAGGAACTGGCCGATGGTGACCTCCCGGCGCATCAGGGCGTAGACCTCCCGCGCGGATGCCGCGTGCGGCGCACGCGCCAGTCCCTGCTCGAGCAGGTCGTCGCTCCAGGCGACGAGGAGATCGCCGAGCAGGATCGCCGCCGATCGCCCGAACGCCGAACCGTCGCCCACCCAGCCGGACCCCGCGTGCGCCGCCTCGAGAGCACGGTGTGCGGCGGGCTGTCCGCGCCGCGTGTCGGAGTTGTCGATGATGTCGTCGTGGACGAGCGCCGCGGCGTGGAAGACCTCCAGTGCGGCGGCCGCATCGAGCACGGAGTCGGGGACCTCTTTGACGTCGGTGTCGACGCCCGCCACGGCCAGCCATCCCGTGACGCAGAAGCGCGCTCGTAGACGCTTTCCCCCGGCCAGGGTGCGCGTCGCGGCATCCAGGAAGACCTGCGCTTCGGGGCCGGCATCCGCCCACGCGAGGCGCTGCGCTGTCACGAACCTTGCCAGTCGCTGGGAAATGGCCTCGATCGGGTCGGCGGAAGCGTGCACGGGCCTAGCCTAGTTCTCGACCGCACGCGTAGAATCGACCGCACGAGATGCCGGTCCGAAACGGCGAGGAGGGGGCAGCATGCCGCTGTCAGAGCAGGAGCAGCGTCTGCTCGATGAGATGGAGCGCCATCTCATGAATAAGGACGCAGACGTCGTGAGCGCGTCCCGGGACGGCCGCACCCTCAGCTATCGCAACATCGTCTACGGCACCATCCTCGTGCTCGTGGGTCTCGGAGGCTTGATCGCGGGTGTGTCCACCGGCATCATCGCCATCGGCGTGATCGCCTTCCTTGTCATGGTGGCCGGCGTCGTGCTCGCCGCCACCCCTGCCAAGGGGCTCGCTGCGCTCAAGACCTCGCCGGAGCACAAGGGGCAGCGCAAGCCGTCCCGCACCGGATCCTCGTCCTTCATGGACCGCATGAACGACCGTTGGGACCGCCGCCAAGACGGATCCTGACCGCAGCGCCGCGCACGACGCGAAGAGCACCGACCACGAGGTCGGTGCTCTTTTTTGTGCCCGGCGACGGCGCTGCGCGGCGCCGGGCGCTCCCGTCGATTCGCAGCGGGGGAGCCCAGGGGAGCGTTGCGCCCACGAAACCATAGTCAGGTGGAGGAAAGTGGAGTAAAGTGGTGCGCACCTTGATCGGGCCGGAGGAAGGGGGAGTGGCCGATGCTGCTGGGCACCTACACCCCCAAGCTCGACGACAAGGGCCGCCTCATCCTTCCGGCGAAGTTCCGAACCGACCTGGGTGACGGGGTCGTCGTGACGCGAGGCCAGGAGCGTTGCCTCTACGTGTTCAGCACGAAGGAGTTCGAGCGGGTCTACGAGAAGATCCGCGAGGCGCCCCTCACCAACAAGCAGGCGCGCGACTTCCAGCGCATGTTCCTCTCGGGCGCCAGCGACGAGAAGCCCGACAGCCAGAGCCGCATCACGATCCCGCCGCACCTGCGTGCCTATGCCAACCTCGACCGCGAACTCGTGGTCACGGGCGTCGGGGCCCACGCGGAGATCTGGGATGCGCAGGCCTGGAACGCCTACGCAGACAGCAACGAAGACAGCTACTCGGACATGGAGCAGGAGGTGATCCCGGGTCTGTTCTGAGCCGTGGCCGTGACTCCCAGCCGCACGCCCTGACGCACTTCCCCGGTGTCAGGTCAGGCGGATGGGGATCACGGCTCCGGCCCACACCCCCTCATCATGAGCACCTCCGACATCCACACCCCGGTTCTGCTCGAGCGCTGCGTCGAGTTGCTCTCGCCGGCCCTCGCGCATCCGGGCGCCGTTCTCGTCGACGCGACCGAGGGCATGGGCGGTCACTCCGAGGCCCTGCTGGAGCGATTCGGCGACATCCGCCTGATCGGGCTCGATCGCGACACCGACGCCCTCCGCATCGCGGGGCAGCGGCTGGCGCGGTTCGGCGAGCGCGTCACGCTGGTGCACACCGTCTACGACGGGATCGCATCGGCCGTGCGCTCCGCCGGCGTCGATCGCGTCGACGGCATCCTCTTCGACCTCGGTGTCTCCTCGCTGCAGCTCGACGAGGCCGATCGCGGGTTCGCGTACGCACAGGATGCGCCGTTGGACATGCGCATGGACCAGACAGCCGGCACGACGGCAGCGGAGATCGTCGCGACCTACGGCGAAGGCGATCTTCGCCGCATCTTCGAGCGCTACGGCGAAGAGAAGCTCGCCGGACGCTACGCACGGGCCATCATCTCCGCGCGCGCCGAGGCTCCGATCGAGCGGTCCGGGCAGCTGGTCGACATCCTCGTCGCGGCGACGCCGGTCGCCGTGCAGCGCGAGGGACGAGGGCACCCCGCCAAGCGTGTCTTCCAGGCTCTGCGCATCGAGGTGAACGCCGAACTGTCGGTGCTGGAGCGTGCCCTCCCGCCGAGCATGGACCTGTTGAACGTGGGCGGACGCATCGTCGTCATGAGCTACCAGTCGCTCGAGGATCGTCTCGTCAAGCGCGTGTTCGCGGATGCCGCGGCATCCACGGCACCGGCGGGACTGCCCGTCGAGCTTCCCGAGCATGCTCCGCGATTCCGGCTCGTGGTCAAGGGCGCCGAGCTGGCCTCCGAAGAAGAGAAGGCGCGCAACCCGCGGGCCGCACCCGTGCGTCTGCGCGCGGCCGAACGCATCCGGGAGGCGGCATGAGCGTGCCGGCAGAGAGCAACCTCGATCCGTTCGTGGGGGCTGCGCCCCTTCCGCTGCGCACCCCCGGGGAGCCGGCGCGACGCCTCCACGCGGTCGAGCAGCCCGCGCCGCGACGGCGTCCTCGGCTCGTCTACGGCATCGTCGCGGTCAGCGGTGCGCTCCTGATCGGCGGCGCGCAGATGGGGCTGTCGATCCTGACGACGCAGTCCTCCTACGAGCTGTCGACGCTCAGCGATCAGCAGCGCAGTCTCGACTGGCAGAAGCAGATGCTGCAGGACAGCATCGCCGGCCTGAGCTCGCCGCAGTACCTCGCCGCGAATGCGGAGGCGATGGGCATGGTCACCGGCCAGGCGCCGACCTATCTGCGGCTCAGCGACAACGCCGTCATCGGCACGGCCGCCGGCCTGACCGGTGCGAGCGCGGTGAACGCGCTGAGCAAGGCCGCCGTCGGCAACGCCCTCGTCAGCGGGCGTCCGCTCGTCGGAGACCCCGCGGCGAGCCTCGGCGCGGCCGGCGGCAGCTCCGTGGTCGACAAGGCCATCCCTGATACGCCGACACCCCCCGCCATCGCCGACGGTCTGCCCGTCCCCGCCACACACTGAATCCATGACGACACGAGCAACTCGCAGCCCGCGGCGCCGCACCGTCGTCGCCCTCGCCGTCGTCCTGGTGGTGCTGTCCGCCTTCGTCGTGCGTCTGGTGGACATCCAGGTGGTCAATGCGCGCGAGCACGTCGACGATTCCGAGCAGTTCGCGACCGGGGCCAAGACCACGCTCTACGGAGCGCGCGGCGAGATCGTCGACGACAACGGCGTCGTCCTCGCCAGCAGCACGACGCTCTACGACGTGCAGATCGACCCCATGCTCGCGGCGCAGGGAGCCGTGCAGACCGATGCCAGCGGCAACGCGATGACGGATGCCGACGGCAAGAACATCATGACTCCGTGGACCGACGTGGCCCCCAAGATCGCCGCGATCACGGGCCAGTCGACCGCCGACGTCGAGAAGATCGTGTCCGACGCGCTGGCCGAGAACTCGGCGTCGCGCTTCGCGTATGTGAAGCGGTACGTCTCCACCGAGGAGTACCGCGCGCTCGCGGCGCTGAAGCTCCCGTTCCTCACCTTCCCCCTCCACCCCGCCCGGACCTACCCCGACGGGGCGGTCGCCGGCAACCTCATCGGCTTCGTCGGCTCCGACGGCGACCCGCTGGAGGGACTGGAGTCTCTGCAGAACTCGTGCCTCCAGGCAACGGACGGCTCGCTGACCTACCAGCGCGGTGCTGACGGCGTGATCATCCCCGGCACCGAGGTCGAGAAGCCGGCCGTCAACGGCGGCACGCTCAAGCTCACGATCGACAGCGATCTGCAGTGGTTCATGCAGCAGCTGATCTCCGAGGAGACGGCGCGCTACCAGGCCGACTGGGGCGGCATCATCGTCATGGAGGCGAAGACCGGCAAGATCCGCGCCCTCGCCGAGACCAACACGGTCGACCCCAACGATCCCGGCGCCTCCGATCCCGACAACCGTGGCTCGCGCCTGCTTCGCGTCTCCTACGAGCCGGGATCGACGTTCAAGCCCGTGACGGCCGCCACCGTCATTGAGCAGGGCGGTCTCACGCCGACCTCCACGGTCGAGACGCCCGATCGCATCCAGTTCCCCAACGGCGCGGTCATCAACGACTCCGAGAGCCACCCGACGGAGAATCTGACCCTCACCGGCGGTCTCGTGCAGTCCTCGAACGTCGCCATGTCGCAGTTCGGCGCGCAGGTGCCCGCCGAAACGCGCTACGACTACCTGAAGCGTTTCGGCGTGGGCGACGGCACGGCCCTGAACTGGTCGGGCGAGCCCACGGGAGAGATCCGGGACGCGTCGACCTGGGACAACCAGACCTTCTACACGACCACCTTCGGGCAGGCCTTCACCGTCACGCCGACGCAGGTCACGAGCCTGTTCCAGACCATCGCCAACGGCGGGGTGCGCATGCCGGCACAGCTGGTGGAGTCCTGCACGAAGCCCGACGGGACGGTCGTCACCCCCGACCTGCCGGCACCGGTGCAGGTGATCAAGCCGCAGACCGCCGCCGAAGTCTCCCAGATGCTCGAGAACGTCTACGCCCAGGGCACGCTTGCCGACGACATCAAGATCCCCGGCTACCGGCTGGCCGTCAAGACGGGAACGGCGCAGGTGCCGGACGGGCACGGCGGCTACAAAGACAACCTCTTCATGACCTCGCTGGCCGGTTACGCACCCGCCGATGATCCGCAGTACGTTGTGTTGACCCTTTTCAACGAGCCGAAGACCAACACGATGTCTTCGGCCAACCGCTCGGTCTTCAAGAAGGCCATGACCCAGGTGCTGACGCACTACCGGGTGATGCCCTCGGGCTCGGACACCCCGCTGCTGCCCGTGACACAATGACGACACCGTGACGCGCCACCGCGCGTGAGGAACAAAGCCTATGATCCGGATGACGCTCGCCGAGGTCGCCGCCGCTGTGGCGGGCACCCTGCACCTGGCCGCCGATGACACCCCCGACACGGTGGTCGACGGCAACGTCGACACCGACTCCCGCGAGATCCGCGTCGGTGACATCTTCGTGGCCAAGCCCGGAGAAGTCACCGACGGCCACAACTTCGTCGCCGGTGCCGTCGCCTCCGGAGCCGTCCTCGCGATCGTCGAGCGGCTCGTCGACGCGCCGGTCAGTCAGATCGTCGTCGCAGACGCCGTGGCGGCCCTGTCGCACCTGGCGCGCGCGGTCGTCGCCGCCGTGCGCGAGCACGGTCGGCTCAGGATCGTCGGCATCACGGGGTCGAACGGCAAGACCACGACGAAGAACATGCTCGCCCGCATCCTCGAGGGCGAGGGTGAGACCATCGCTCCGCGCGGCTCGTTCAACAACGAGGTCGGCGCACCGTTGACGATGCTCCGTGTCGGCGCGGACACCCGCTTCCTGGTCAGCGAGTTCGGCGCGTCGGGCCCCGGCGAGATCGCGAAGCTCGCCGGACTCGTCACGCCCGACGTCGGCGTCGTCCTGATGGTGGGCTTGGCCCACGCGGGAGGCTTCGGCGGAGTCGAGGCGACGCTGAAGGCGAAGACCGAGCTCGTCCAGGCGGTGCGCCCCGGTGGAGTCGCCGTCCTCAACCGAGATGACGCGCGTGTCGTCACGATGGCCGACGTCGCGGCATCCCGAGGTGTGGACGTGCGGTGGTTCGGGCGAGGATCCGCAGCGGAGGTGCGCGCGGAGGACGTCGAGGTCACCGCCGCGGGCACGACCTGCACCGTCGTGACACCTGAGGGACGATGGCCGTTGCGACTGCGCGTACTCGGCGAGCATCACGTCATGAACGCGCTGGCCGCGCTGGCCGCGGCGCGCGAGCTCGGGGTCGCCCCCGACGCGGCGATCGCGCGATTGGAGACGCTCGAGATCGCCGAGCGCTGGCGGGACTCTAGAGGATCCCCGGGACCGAGCTC
>NZ_BADB01000160.1:0-4080 GCF_000333415.1 Microbacterium sp. B24
GCGGCTGACTTCATCCGCGCATGGGTGCCGGCAAGATCCGCGATGCCCTTCCGCCGCTGCTCGAGGCCGTCCGCGATTCCGGTGCGACACCGCTGTGGGTCACCGACCCCATGCACGGCAACGGCATCACGACCCCGACCGGCTACAAGACGCGTCGCTTCGACGATGTCGTCGACGAGGTGCGCGGCTTCTTCGAGGCACACCGTGCGGTCGGAACGTTCCCGGGCGGCATCCACGTCGAGCTCACGGGTGACGACGTCACCGAGTGCCTCGGCGGGTCGGAGCACATCGACGAGGCCACCCTCGCGACGCGCTACGAGAGCCTGTGCGACCCGCGCCTGAACCACATGCAGAGCCTCGAGCTCGCCTTCCTCGTCGCCGAGGAGCTCGAGAAGCGCTGATCCGCGCCCGCGCGGCGTGCGCGTCCGGCTCAGCCGGTGGAGCGGACCGTGATCTTGGTTCCGGGGAGCTGCATGGTGCCGGCGGCGGGGCTCGTGCTCGACACGGTGAAGATTCCCCACACGATCTCGGGGAGGGCGGTGCCCGGTTCGAATCCCGCCTGCTTCAGCTGGTCCATGGCCTGCGCGACCGTCTTGCCGGTGACGTCGGGGACGGCGATCGGCTGCGGTCCCTTCGAGACGACCAGGGTGACGGTGTCGCCCGGTCGGAACGGCGCGCCGCCGTCCTTGTCCGCGATCCGGATCACACGGCCCTCGGCGACCTCGTCGTCGTAGGCCTGCGTCGTCGTCGCGCCCAGCCCCACGGCCTTCAGCGCCGACGTGGCGGCATCGACCGTTTGGCCCGAGACGTCGGGCACCGGCCCTGCAGAGGTCTCGAAAGCGACGCTCGAGCCCTCCAGCGCCGTGCAGCCCTTCGAGCAGTCCGCCGCGGCGCCGCCGCCGGGCGGGGTGATCGATGCGCTCACCACGGTGCCTGCGGCGGAATCGGTGAAGATCTGAGTCGGATCTCCCGACGGGGTGATGTAGAAGGTGCCGAGCGCGGCGGTGGCCGCATCCACGCTCTGTCCCGCCAGGGCGGGGATGTCGTGGGATGCCGGGCCCAGCGAGACCACGACGGTCACGGCGCTGTTCTTGTCGACGCGGGAGCCGGCGCCGGGGTCGGTGCGGATGACGAGATCGACGGGCACGTCGCGGCTGTGATCCTGCGCCGGCGTTGCGGTCAGCCCCTCGGCCGCGAGGGTGGCCGTCGCGGCGTCCAGAGTGCTCCCCGCCACGTCGGGAACGCCGACCTGCGAACCGGGTCCGGATCCGAACCACCAACCCGTGCCGCCCGCGAGCACGGCGAGCAGCAGCACGAGCACGACCAGCCATCCGCCGCGTCGCGCTCGGCGGCGGCTGCGCAGTCGCAGTCGCGTGGAGTTGTCCACTGTCTCGGTGACCGTCGGGGCCGTGAAGGTCCCCGGCATCACCTTGGTGAGCTCGCCCGAGTCGACTCCGTCATCGACCGCGACCACGCCGGCGGTCGGCGTTCGGACCACGTGAGGGTACACGCCGAGTTCCTTCTCGATCTCGCGCAGGCGGTCGAGCATCGCGCGCGCGTCGACCGGACGTTCGTCGGGATTGCGCTCGGTCGCCCACATGACGAGTTCGTCGAACTGCTCCGGGACGCCGGGGTTGCGCGCGCTCGGGCGCGGGACGGAGTCGGTCGCGTGCTGATAGGCGATCTGCATCGGCTGCTCGCCCTTGTAGGGGCTGCTCGCCGACGAGCATCTCGTAGAGCATGATGCCCAGGGCGTAGATGTCACTGCGGGCGTCGGCGGTTCCGCGGGTGACGAGCTCGGGCGCGAGGTACGCGATCGTTCCCAGGAGCATCTGTCCGGTGGCCGTGTTCGCACTGGTCGCGCGCGCGAGGCCGAAGTCGCCGATCTTGATCCGCCCGTCCTCGGCGAGCAGGACGTTCTCGGGCTTCACGTCGCGGTGGACGATGCCCGCGCGGTGCGCGGCCGCGAGGCCGGACAGGACGGCATCCATGATCGTGATCGTCTGAGGGATGCTGAGGCGCTTCTGCTCTCGCAACAGCTCGCGCATGGTGATGCCGGGGAGGTACTCCATCACCAGGTACGCCATCTCGCCGTCCTGGCCCTGGTCGAAGACGTTGACCACGTGGGGGTCGGCAAGGCGCGCCGCCGCGCGCGCCTCCTGGATGAAGCGGCTCTGGAAGACCGAGTCATCGGAGAGATGGCTGTGCATCACCTTCAGGGCGACGCGGCGCTCGAGGCGCAGATCGGTCGCGACGTAGACGGTTGCCATCCCGCCACGCGCAATGCGAGCGCGGACGCGATACCGCCCGTCGACCAGACGGCCGATCAGCGGGTCGGTCTGCTGGCTCGTGCTCACCCTGTGATTCTAGGGAGCCGGAGCGCTCGGGCCCGGGAGCGGCTCACCCCTCACGGCATGTGCGCAGGCAATGCCACGGCGTCCTCGCTCTCAGTCGAGTGCCGCGAGCCACGCGTAGGCGGTCTGCTCCCACGGCCCATAGCGCTCCGGATACGCCGAGACCTGCACGGACTGGGCGGCGGCGCCGAAGTCCATCGACTCCCATCCGGGCACGTCCAACAGTCCGCGCGTGATGAGGCCGTCCGGGCCCGAGACGCCTTCGAAGAACGCGGTGGTCGAGCGCACGGGGTCGCGCACCTGATCGGGAGTGCCCCATCCGGTGCTCGGGCGTTGCTGGAACAGCCCGAGCGAGTCGCGGTCACCCCAGTCCAGATTGCGGATCCACGACTCGACCATCGCCGTGGCCAGAGCGATCGCGATGCCGCGATCGGGGACGCCCAGTTCGCGCCCGACCCGGATGATCGTCCGCGCATTCGCGGTCTGCTCCGCGTCGAGATCGGTGGCCGGCGCCGTTGCGGGCAGGGGTGTTTCCACCGCGGCGGGGGTGGCCTGGAGCACGGCGGCCGGCCCGGGGATCGCGAGGGTCTGGCCGGGGTAGATGATGGCATCCCGCCCCAGCCCGTTGGCCTGCAACAGGGCATCGAGGCTCACGCCGTGCGCGTCGGCGATGGCCCACAGGGTGTCACCCGCGTTCACTCCGTAGGTCGCGGTCGCGCCGGTCGACGTATCGGCCCTCGCGACCGGAGCCAAAGACTCCGCGGCCGGGGCGATCCCGTCGGGAAGAACCAGCACTTGCCCGGGATGGATCACCGTGGTGGCCTCGAGCCCGTTCGCCGCACGCAGTGCGGACAGCTCGATTCCGACCCGTCGGGAGATATCCCACAGCGTGTCGCCGCTCTCCACGGTGTAGGTAGCCGGTGCGGCCGCCTGCCGGGCGGTCGTGAGGGGCGTCGGCGCGCCGATGCGCGTCTGATCGCGGGCCGCCGGACGCGGATCGGCCGTCGCCGCCGAGGCCGGCGCGACGCTCAGGGTCAACGCCAATGTGCCGATCGTGCCGATCACACCGGTGGTGGCCGCGCGCGCCGCGCTCGGGCGGTGGTCGAGTCGTGACAACGGTCTTCTCCTTGTTCGCACCCGTTTCCTACCGACGACACCGTGTCATGGAAGTAAATTCATGTCAACGGGTGCTATAAGAAGTGACTTCTGTGACAGAAGTGACTTCCGCTTCGACAGGCTCGATCTCGTCAACGCTGCGGCCCCGAGATGCGATAGTGGAAGGGTGACCGACGACATCGTCCCCGCGTCCACCCGCTGGCTCACTCTTCCCGACCTCGTCGAGGTTCTCGATGAACCGCTCGGTCGCGTGCGCCGGCTGCTCGACGACAAGCACCTGATCGGCTCACGTCGCGGCGGCGCGTTCGCCGTGCCGGAGATCTTCATCGTCGACGGGCATCCGCTGTCGTCGCTGCGCGGCACGATCATCGTGCTTCAGGACGCCGGGTTCACCGACGACGAGGCCATCGATTGGCTGCTCAGCGAGGAGGACTCCATCGGCCAGGCGCCCATCTCTGCCCTCCGTCAGGGGCGCAAGAGCGAGGTCCGCCGCGTCGCGCAGACGCTGGCCTGACACCGAGCACGACCCGCCTCACGCCGTACGGCTGATGGATGCGTCGGCGAGTTCTCTCAGCTGGTCCAGCGCCGACGACGACAGTCGGCACTCTGC
>NZ_BADB01000159.1:0-1354 GCF_000333415.1 Microbacterium sp. B24
GATCGCGGATCTTCAGTCGGTGGCCGTCAGGCTCCCGGCTTCGGCGACCGTCGCTAGGCCCAGCTGCAGGACATCGCGATCCTCACCGGCGGCCAGGTCATCACGGAGGAGGTCGGTCTCAAGCTCGAGAACGCCACCACCGACCTGCTCGGCAAGGCCCGCAAGGTCATCGTCACCAAGGACGAGACCACGATCGTCGAGGGCGCCGGTGAGTCGGCGCAGATCGAGGGTCGCGTGACGCAGATCAAGCGCGAGATCGAGAACACCGACAGCGACTACGACCGCGAGAAGCTCCAGGAGCGTCTCGCCAAGCTCGCCGGCGGCGTCGCCGTCATCAAGGCGGGCGCGGCCACCGAGGTCGAGCTCAAGGAGCGCAAGCACCGCATCGAGGATGCCGTCCGCAACGCCAAGGCGGCCGTCGAGGAAGGCATCGTCCCCGGTGGTGGCGTGGCCCTCATCCAGGCCGGCAAGAACGCGTTCGCCAAGCTCGAGCTCACCGGTGACGAGGCCACGGGTGCGAACATCGTCAAGGTCGCCATCGAGGCGCCCCTGAAGCAGATCGCGCTCAACGCCGGCCTCGAGCCGGGCGTCGTCGCCAACAAGGTGTCGGAGCTCCCCGTCGGCCAGGGCCTGAACGCCGCGACCGGCGAGTACGTCGACATGTTCGCCGCGGGCATCATCGACCCGGCCAAGGTGACGCGCTCGGCGCTGCAGAACGCCGCGTCGATCGCCGGTCTGTTCCTCACGACCGAGGCCGTCGTCGCCGACAAGCCCGAGAAGGTTGCGGCTCCGGCCGGCGACCCCACGGGTGGCATGGACTTCTGAGTCCGGATCTCCACGGAAAGGCCCCTCTTCGGAGGGGCCTTTCTGCGTGACGGAGCACGATGACGACCGCGTCAGCGGAACATGCTCGCGGCGGAGCTCTCGGTCTGCGCGTACTGGGCGCCGGCGTTGCCCAGGGCGGTGCCGATGTCGCCGAGCGCGCTCTCCAGCTCGGTCTGTGCGGCCCGCCACCGATCGACCAACCCCTGGAAAGCAACGGCGGCGCTGCCCGTCCACGCACTCTGCAGCTGGGTGAGCTGGCCGAGCATCGCGGCGGTCTCTGATTGCAGGCGATCGGCGGTCGCGCGAATCGCCCCGGTGGCGCTGAGTACGGCATCCGAATCCACACTGAACGCGGTCATGGTGAGCTCCTTTCGTCGGTGTGGCGCCACGCTACCCAGCGGTGCAAGGGCGCGCGATGACGGCGAGTGCGCGCGTGCAGAATGCGCTCGGGAGAGGCGCTGGGGAGGAGCCGGCGCGCGGCGTCGCCGGCTCGGGGTCTCAGACTCTAGAGGATCCCCGGGACCGAGCT
>NZ_BADB01000158.1:0-106 GCF_000333415.1 Microbacterium sp. B24
GAGCTCGGACCCGGGGATCCTCTAGAGTCTCACATCGAGATCGCGGGCGAAGTCGGCGAAGTTCTGCGGCAGGATCGCCGCGATGCCGTCGGGCATGACGGGAATG
>NZ_BADB01000157.1:0-5885 GCF_000333415.1 Microbacterium sp. B24
CAGCGCTTGTGTCTTCGCGGCGCTCCAGTCGATGCCGTCGTCGCTGCCGGTGGCGAAAGCGTGCTGCATCTGCGCCATCATCTGCTGCAGCATGGCGGGATCCACGCCCATGCGGGAGAGGCTCTCGAGCTGTTCGGGGTCGAGGCCTGCACCTCCACCGCCGAGCAGGTTCCGCAGCAGTTCTTGGAATTCGTCCTCGGGGCGGTCGGGAGTCTCGTCAGCCATATCAGGCGCCTTTCAGCAGGCGGATATCGTCGCGTTCTACGCTAATGGCTGGACTTCCCCGCACGGCCGCCTCGGCCCGCCACGGAGGATGTCCCGTGTACGCCGATCGCGAACGATCGGCCGGGAGGATCTGCTGTGGCACTGTTCGACGAGGGCACGACGGTCGTGCCCGCTCGCCGCCGTCCGGTGTCTCGCCCCCTGCGCGTGGGCGTGTGGGCTCTTGCGGTCGCCTTGGTGGCGCTGCTCGCCCTCACGCTCCTGCCCACCAACTACGTCATTCAGCGTCCGGGGCCGGTCTTCAACACGCTGGGGTCGGCCCCCGACTCGTCGGGCGCCGACGTGCCGCTGATCACCGTGAAGGGCGCCCCGACCTACCCGACCTCCGGTGCACTGGACCTGCTGACGGTGCAGGTCGTCGGCAATCGCGAACGGACGCCGTCGTGGTTCGAGCTCGCTCTCGCCTGGTTCGACCCGGCGAAGGCGGTGCTCCCCTTGGACGACGTGTTCCCGCAGGGTCAGACGACCGAGCAACGCAACCAGGAGAGCGCGGTGATGATGGTCGACTCTCAGAAGGAGGCGACGGCTGCCGCTCTCACGCAGCTCGGCTACGACGTCAAGCCGATGGTCGAGGTCTACGCGCTCACCGACGACTCGGCGGCGCAGGGCATCCTCCAGAAGGGCGACATCATCCGCAGCGCGAACGGTCAGGCGATCACCGAGACCGATCAGCTGCGCACCATCATCAACGCCGGCGCGGGCGCTCCCGTTCGGCTCACGATCGACCGCTCCGGGGCCAGCGAGAACGTCGAGGTGACCCCGAAGCAGGCCACCGTGGACGGCAAGAGCACGTGGCTCGTGGGAATCTCGACCATGCACGACTACGACTTCCCGGTCGACGTCACCCTGCAGCTGAACAACGTCGGCGGGCCCAGCGCCGGCATGATGTTCGCCCTGGGCATCATCGACACGCTCAGCGACGGGAACCTCAACGGCGGCGAGCAGGTCGCCGGAACCGGCACGATCGATGCCGCCGGCACCGTTGGGCCCATCGGTGGGATCCGCCAGAAGATGTACGGGGCGGTGGGTGCCGGAGCGACCTACTTCCTCGCCCCCAAGGACAACTGCGACGAGGTGGTCGGACACGTCCCATCCGGTCTCCGGGTGTTCTCCGTCGCGACCCTGAAGGACTCGTTGCAGGTGCTGGCGACGATCCGCGACAAGGGTGACCTCGACGCGCTTCCGACCTGCCGCTGACCTCACGGCATCCTGGAAGGTTGCTCGGCATCCCTCCAGAATCACCCCACCTAGGATGGTGGTGTGACCACGACCTCAGCGCCGAACCAGGCCACGCCGAACCCCGTCCGTCGCGCGATCGCCATCACGCTCGCGGTCATCGCGGTCGTCGTCGTCGGCTTCTTCATCTTCGCGAGCCTCTACGCCGACTGGCTCTGGTACGACCAACTCGGGTTCTCGAGCGTGCTGTGGACGCAGTGGACGGCGCGCGTGATCATGTTCGTCGTCGGCTTCCTGGCGATGGCCGTGCCCGTGTTCATCGCGATCCAGCTCGCCTACCGACTGCGTCCGGTCTATGCCCGGCTGACGTCTCAGCTCGATCACTACCAGGAGGTCGTGGAGCCGCTTCGTCGGTTGGCGATGTGGGGCATCCCGGTGTTCTTCGGGTTCTTCGCGGGCTTCGCCGCCTCGGCGCAGTGGGAGACGGTCTGGCTGTGGTTCAATCGCGTCGATACCGGCGACCTGGACCCGCAGTTCCAGATGGACACCGGCTTCTACATGTTCTCGCTGCCGTTCTTCAGTTCGGTCCTCGGGTTCGCCTCGGCTGTGCTGCTCGTCTCGCTGCTGCTGTCGGCGCTCGTGGCGTATCTGTACGGGTCGGTGCGCATCGGGCAGCGCGAGCTGCGCATCTCGAAGGCCGCGCGCATCCAGCTCGCCGTCCTCGCCGGCCTCTACCTGCTCGTGCAGGGCGTGAGCATCTGGCTCGACCGCTACAAGACGCTGACGCAGCAGAGCGATCGCATCACCGGCGCCAGCTACGTCGACGACCACGCGGTCATCCCCGGCCTCACGATCATCGCCATCGCGGCCGCGATCGTCGCCGTTCTCTTCTTCGTGACGGCGATCATCGGCCGGTGGCGGTTCCCGCTGATCGGTGTGGGCCTTCTCGTCGTTTCGGCGCTGGTCGTCGGCGTTGCGTATCCGTGGGTCGTGACCAACCTGCAGGTGCGTCCCAACCAGGAGACCCTGGAGAGCCCGTACTACCAGCGCAACATCGACGCCACGAAGAAGGCGTACGGCATCGACGGCCTGACCAAGAGCGACTTCCAGGCGGTCACGAACGTCGCCCCCGGCCAGCTGCGCTCCGACGCCCAGACGACGGCGTCGATCCGCATCATGGACCCCGCCATCATCTCGCCCACGGTGCGCCAGATCGAGCAGTACCGCGCGTACTACCAGTTCACCAACCCGCTCGACGTCGACCGCTATCAGATCGACGGCAAGTCGCAGGACACCGTCGTCTCGGTGCGCGAGTTGAACATGGCCCAGCTCGGACAGGCCGCCTCCTGGTATAACTCGACGCTCGTCTACACCCACGGTTACGGCATGGTCGCGGCGAAGGGCAATGAGCGCACCGCCGACGGCAACCCCGTCTTCATCGAGCGCGGCATCCCGACCACCGGCGCGCTCACCACGAGCGAGAAGTACGAGCCGCGCATCTACTTCGGCGAGAACTCCCCGCCCTACTCGATCGTGGGTGCGCCGGAGGGCACGCCCGACATCGAGCTGGACTATCCGCGGGGCACGGGCGATGCCGCCCAGACGAAGACGACGTTCCAGGGCAACGGCGGGCCGAACGTGGGCAACCCGTTCAACCGCCTGATCTACTCGTTGAAGTTCCAGTCGACCGACATCCTGCTCTCCGACGGCATCAACGCGGACTCGCAGATCCTCTACGATCGCGATCCGATCGACCGCGTGAACAAGGTCGCGCCGTACCTGGAGCTCGACAACGACCCGTACCCGTCGGTCGTCGACGGACGCATCGTCTGGATCGTCGACGGCTACACGCTGAGTGCCAACTACCCGTACTCGTCGATCGTGAGCCTTCGCGATGCGATCAGCGATACGACGAACACCACGCCGCGGGTGGCCCTCGACGACGTCAACTACATTCGCAACTCCGTCAAGGCCACCGTCGATGCGTATGACGGCAAGGTGACCCTGTACGCGTGGGACGACACCGATCCGCTGCTGAAGGCGTGGCAGAAGATCTACCCCTCGACGGTCAAGCCGCTGTCGGACATGAGCGCCGACCTCATGAGCCACGTGCGCTACCCGACGGACCTGTTCAAGGTGCAGCGCGCGATGCTGGGCACCTACCACGTCGACGACGCGGGCTCGTTCTACCAGCGCGACAACGCCTGGAAGACCCCGAACGATCCCACGCAGAAGAACCCGGTGCTCCAGCCGCCGTACTACCTGACGATGAAGATGCCGGGGCAGGATGCCGCGAGCTACTCCATGTTCACGACGTTCATCCCGGGCGGTGACGACACGCGCAACGTGTTGATGGGATACCTGTCGGTGGACTCGGATGCCGGAGCCACGGCGGGTGTCAAGGACCCGAACTACGGCAAGCTGCGCATGCTGGAGATCAACGCCGAGACACCCGTCCCCGGACCCGGACAGGTGCAGAACACGTTCGATGCCGATCCGAGCGTGTCGGCGTTCATCAACATCCTGAAACAGGGGCAGTCGGAGGTCATCAACGGCAACCTCCTCACGCTGCCGGTCGGTGGAGGACTGCTGTACGTCCAGCCGGTGTTCGTGCAGTCCTCCGGGTCGACGAAGCTCCCGACCCTGCAGAAGGTGCTGGTCGCCTTCGGCAACCAGGTGGCCTTCGAGAGCACGCTTCAGGATGCGCTCGACAAGCTGTTCGGCGGCGACTCGGGCGCGAGTGCCGGCGACGGCGACGTCACCCCGTCGGCGACACCGAGCCCGGCTCCGACCGACGGCTCGGGCTCCGGCTCGGGTGCGACCGGCGGCGGCACCGGGACGAGCGTCGAGTTCCAGGCGGCACTCAAGGACGCCCAGCAGGCGATGATGGACCGGCAGAGCGCCCTGACGCAGGGCGATTGGGCCAAGTACGGCGAAGCCGACGCGCGGCTGACGGCGGCGCTGCAGAAGCTCATCCAGCTGGAGGGTCAGGGCTGAGACCCGGACGCGCATGATCCACGGGCCGGAAGCGGTGACGCCTCCGGCCCGTGTGCATGGGCGCGAGGATCCTCGCGGAGGGGTCAGCGGCTGAGCGCGTACCAGATGAGAAGCAGCGTGACCGCGAATCCGGTGAACTGGTTGAGCCACAGGAAGCGATCCCACCCGCGGGTGGCACGCTCGGCATCCTGGTCCGCGACGTTGCGGTACGGCCAGACGGTGACGATGTAGGGCAGCGCGAGGAGAGCCGCGAGCGGTCCCGGCCACGCGGTGCCGAACATCGCGACGCCGGCCGCCGCATACCCGGCGATGGCGAGGCGGACGGTGGTGCGGGCACCGAAGACCGTCGCGATGGACGAGATGTCGGCCTCTCGATCCGCCACGACGTCCTGCACGGCCCCGAAAGCGTGCGAGGCGATGCCCCAGAGGGCGAAGGCGACGATCACGGCGCTCAGCTGCCACGTCCACGTCGCGCCGGCCAGCACCAACCCGTACACGGCGGGGGAGAAGAAGTGGATGCTGCTGGTCACCGAGTCCGCGACGGGACGTTCTTTCAGACGAAGCGGCGGCGCGGAGTAGAAGACGACGAAGAAGAGGCTGATCGCGAGCACCAGCCAGGAGATGGGTGTGCCGACCAGCACGAGATAGACGACGAACGGCAGGCACGACAGAGCGGCCGCCCAGAGCGTGGTGGCGTGCAGGCGACGCTCGAGCACGGCGCCGTGGGCGCCACCCTTGCGGGGGTTGCGCAGATCGGACTCGTAGTCGAAGACATCGTTGATCCCGTACATCGCCAGGTTGTAGGGGATCAGGAAGAAGACGGTGCCGACGATGAGGGTCGCATCGATCCTTCCGGTCGTGAGGACCGTGGCCGCCGCGAAGGGGTAGGCCGTGTTGATCCAGCTGACGGGTCGAGACGAGAGGAGGAGCTGGCGGGCGGTGGCGGTCGCGGTCATCGTGCGGAATCCGTCTCGGTATCGGTCGGGGAGGAAGGGTCGCGTCGAGGCGGGCGGAGGAGCTCGGCGACCGCGGGGACGGCGAAGGCGGCCACGATCGGATAGGACAGATCCTCGATGGGAGCCAGGCCCACACGGATGCCGCTGATGAGCGCGTCGGGATAGGTGAACAGGCCGGCGGCGATCATCGCGTTGTCGAAGATCACGGTGAGCACGACCAGAACCACAGCGGTGATCACGCTCGCCGTCAGTCGCATGCCGAGCCCTGGACGGCGAGCCGTCGCGGCGAAGGCGACCGCCCCGACGAGGGCGAACGGCGCGACGATCAGGGGATACGTCACGGCATCCTCCGCACTCGCCGGGCCCGTGCCGTCAGCGCGCGGATCGCCGCAGCATGCACCACGAGCGCCAGATAGCACAGGAAGGCGAGGAAGACGGGCTCTTCGACCGGAAGGTGCGGGGCCAGATCGATCC
>NZ_BADB01000156.1:0-4742 GCF_000333415.1 Microbacterium sp. B24
CCCGAAGTCGAAGTCGTCCGCGCTTGACTCGCCCCGGCGCTTGCGGGCGCCCGCATCATCGGGGTCGATGCGCGGGACCCGCGAGCGCTGACGCGCCACGACGGCGACGCCGTCTCGTTCGAACGCGAGCTGGTGGGTCGACGGGTGACGAGCGTGGCGCGGCGCGGGAAGTTCCTGTGGATGCCGTTGGCTCCGGCATCCGCTACGGCCCGTCGTGCGATCATCGCCCACCTCGGGATGAGCGGTCAGATGCTGCTGCGTGCTCCGGGCGCGCCTGCGGAGCGTCACGAACGCGTGCGCATCGATATCGATCACCCTGAGCACGGAGAGCTCGCCGTGGTGTTCGCCGACCAACGGACCTTCGGATCCCTCGCGATCGATGAACTGGTGCCCACCGCCGACGGCCGTGCCGGCGGGTGGGGGAGCGCCGAGGCGCTCGTTCCCTCGCAAGTCGCCCACATCGGGCGAGACCCGCTCGATGACGCCTTCGATGACGCCGCCGTCCGGGATCGCGTGCGGGCGAAGCGTTCCGCGATCAAACGCGTGCTTCTCGATCAGACCGTGCTCAGCGGCGTCGGGAACATCTACGCGGATGAGGCGCTGTGGGCTGCGCGGATCCACCCCGAGTCGGCCGCCGCTGCCCTCAACGAGCGCGACGTGACCCGCCTGTTCGCCGAGGTGCGGGCCGTGCTGCTGAAGGCCCTGGCCGAAGGCGGAACCAGCTTCGACGCGCAGTATGTGAATGTCAACGGTCAGGCCGGCTACTTCGCTCATTCGCTCAACGTCTACGGCAGGGACGGCTTGCCCTGCCCGCGATGCGGACGTCCCATCTTGCGCGCATCGTTCATGAACCGGTCCAGCCACTACTGTCCACGCTGCCAGCGCCTCAGCTGAGACGCTTCTGCCACTCGCCAGCACAGGACACCGGCGTGAACCCGATGGCCTCGTTGATCACGAGCATTGGTTCATTCTCCTCGGCGTTGTAGGTCTCGACGTGCGTCACCTGCGGAAAGAGCTCGCGCAGGCGCGCGAGGGTCGCGCACTTGACCCACGTGCCCAGCCGGCGACCGCGATGTTCCGCGCGTACGAGCGTGTCGTTCTGGTGCGCGATCCTCGGATCGGCCGGCGAGACGTTCAGCTCGTTCAGCGCGACGAGCACTCCTGACGGCTCATGCCGCACCGCCCCGATCAGGCGCCGCACACCGCCGACGGCATCGTGTGCCTCGATGCGTGCGATGCGCTCGGCATCCCACTCTCCGTCTTCGACGTCGACGTTGCCCGAGGGGGCGTCGGTGGCCATTCGCGACTTGAGGTCGGCCAGCGCGGGCGCAAGAGCTGCGGGCGTGGGCGAGAGCCAGAACAGGTAGCGATAGTCGTCACCGGCGTGGGTGCGCGCACGCGCGCAGAGCGCATCCGTGTGAAGGGCAGTGGACCTGAGGTCGAGGGTGCTCTGACGATAGACCTGCTCCAACCGGAACCCCCGTCTCCGTGCGAACATCGCCGTCGCATCGCGGGGCACGGATCCGAATCCGGTCGATGCCCGCAGGCCCGCACCGCCGGAATGCCTGTGTTCGGTCCAGGACTGCAGCACCGAGCGGCCCAACTCGGCTGCGATGGTCTCGGCCTCGCGCAGCAGACGCGTGCCGATGGCCTGACGGCGGTGTTGTGCGTGCACACGTACCATCACGCCCGCGGTCCGAGACTGCGCATCGGGAAGATGGTCGACGCTCGCCGTACCGAGGATGAGGCCGTTGCGCTCCGCGAGACGTCCGATCACCGGGCGATCCGACTGATCCTGCCACGCGGCCAGAACCTGAGGGAGCGTCAGGTCATAGGCGCTCGAGCCATGCACGTGAGCGGCGTGCGCATTGCGCAATTGCCGCACCGCCTCGAGGTCCACGATCTCCGGCGCATCGATCGAGTGCGGTACCCGGATGGAGCGGACGGTGACATCGATCACGTCAGCACCTTCTTCCATGCCCCGTTGTAGGCGACGGGCACGAAGCCGACTCTCTCGTTGATGTCGAGCATCGGCCGGTTCTCCTCCGCGTTGTAGGTGATGACCTTCGGCGACTGCGGGGCGACGTCGCGGCGCCACGTCTGCAGGCCCGCGCACTTGACGAGCTGTCCGAGCCGATGGCCTCGGTGCTCGCGAAGCACCAGGGTGTCCTCCTGGTGACTCGGACCGGTCGCATCGGTGCCGAGGACGAGCTCGTTGAACGCCACCAGGTGACCGCTGTCGATATGCTGGGCCGCCGTGACGAGTTTGGTGCGGCCGGACTCGACGTACTTGGCGTCGTGGCGAGCGACCCGCTCGGCATCCCAGTTCTCCTCGTCGAAGTCGAGATCGGCGCTCGGTGCGTCCGTCGACATGCGGGATTTCATCCAGGCGTACGCCTCGACATGCGCCGCCGGCGTCACGCCCTGCCATTGGACGACGCGGTATCCGCCCGATGCCGTCACGGCCTCGGTGAGCAGGCGCTCGATGTTCGTGTCGGCGCCCGCGAGGATCAGCTCGCTCTGACGCTCGATCTGTTCCAGGGTGTAGCCGTGGCGCAGGTAGAAGCGCGCCGCATGGTCGCGCGGAATCGTTCCGTAGCCGGTCGGTGCACTCAACCGCTCGCCGTCGGCATCCGGATGCTGCGCCCACGACTGCAGGATCGTGCGATCGTGTTCGCGTGCGGTCTGCTCGATCAGGGCGTAGCCGGCCGATCCGATGCCGCGACCGTGGTACGAGCGGAGCAGTTCGACAAGCCAGAAGGCGGTGCGAGATCCGTCTTCCAGCGGCAGATCGACGCCGACGCGACCGACGAACTCGCCGTCGACGATCACCGCCCACGCACGACGGATCTCGTTCGGATCCGGCTGGTAATGCGGCAGCAGTTCTTCCGGCGTCATCGCGTCGTCGTCGTTGCCGGCGATCTCGCGATAGACGAGGTTGCGTACGCGGGTGAACTCGCGGAAGTCGGCGGCGTCGCCAGCATCCATGGAGGCAGGGATCGTGAGGGGGCGGAACTGGGGTCCGGGAATCGTGGTGGTCATGAGATGTCCTTGAGATGCGGCCGGGGCGTCGCGGTCGGACGCCCCGGCCCGGGGCGGATCAGAGGTACGGAAGGATCTGTCGGCGACGCTGCCATTCGAGCTCGCGCTGCTCGCGCTCGCGCTCGGCGAGACGGATGCGGCGGCGTTCGGGGTCGTTGGCGTGCAGGACCGACGCGATGAAGGTATGCATCGTGGTGCTTTCGGTGGGTGCGCGCGAATGCGCGGCGGGCAGAGTGAGAGGCCGGGCTGCGGCGGGGGCACACGCAACGAGAAGACGTGGGTGCCCGAAGGCTGTGTGCGAGAGCGAACTCGGACCTCGACGAGGCGAGGGCGGAGTTCTCGTCTGATCGCGTCAGCAGGCGCCGCGGAAGGCGTCGAAGGAGACGGCCCCCGCGGGCTCACGGAACCAGAAGGAACGCATCGCGGATGCGATGCGGCCGGTGGCGTTCATACGAATCATGTCGGGGACCTCCTTTCTCGACTTCAGACGCGATCTGTGACGATAGCGGGTGTTCTCGACGCGCGTCAAGCGAGGATCCGCGTGTCGTTCCGCTAGCGTGGGTGGACGATCACCCAGGAGGACCCGCGGATGCACCTGAAGAGCCTGACGCTCAAAGGCTTCAAGTCGTTCGCGCAACCGACCACTTTCGCGCTCGAGCCCGGCGTCACCTGCATCGTCGGTCCGAACGGTTCCGGCAAGTCGAACGTGGTCGACGCTCTCGCGTGGGTCATGGGCGAGCAGGGCGCGAAGACCCTTCGCGGCGGGAAGATGGAAGACGTCATCTTCGCGGGCACCTCTACGCGCGGTCCGCTCGGCCGTGCCGAGGTGCAGTTGACGATCGACAACAGCGACGGGGCGCTGCCGATCGAGTACAGCGAGGTCACGATCAGCCGCACGCTGTTCCGCAACGGAACCAGTGAGTACGCGATCAACGGTGCAAGCTGCCGCCTGCTCGATGTGCAGGAGCTGTTGAGCGACTCCGGGCTCGGGCGCGAGATGCACGTGATCGTGGGCCAGGGCCGTCTGGACAGCGTGCTGCAAGCGAGCCCCGAGGACCGTCGCGGCTTCGTGGAGGAGGCCGCCGGCATCCTGAAGCATCGCCGACGCAAGGAGAAGACCCTTCGCAAGCTCGAAGCGATGGAGGCGAATCTCACGCGACTCAGCGACCTTGCCGGAGAGCTGCGTCGACAGCTGAAGCCGCTCGGCAAGCAGGCGGAGATCGCTCGCGAGGCGGCGACGATCGCGGCAGTGGTGCGTGACGCCAAGGCCCGCCTGTTCGCTGATGAACTGGTCGGTCTGCGTGCGCAGCTCGCCGACCACGCCCGCACCGAGCAGGAGCGCAGCGCCGAGCGCCTCGTGCTGCAGGATCAGTCGGAGCAGCTGAAGCTGCGCATCGATGCGCTGGAGGCGCAGCAGCGCTCGGAAGCCGTGGATGCCGCGCGGGCCGTCGCCTTCGGTTTGGAACGCGTGCAGGAGCGACTGCGCGGTCTCTTCTCGCTCGCGGGCCAGCGCCTCGCTCTGCTCGAAGACGACGGCACGCTCGGGATCGAGGTCGCCACGGTCAGCCAGGCCGCGATCGACGAGGCACGGGCCGATATCGATGAGATCTCGGCCGGACTCGGAGGCGCCCAGGATGCCGCGNAAGCGGCCGCGCGAGACGTGATGCGGGCCCGTGCCGAACTCGACGCGCTCGACTCCG
>NZ_BADB01000155.1:0-3064 GCF_000333415.1 Microbacterium sp. B24
TCGGACAGGGCGCGATCGTCGTGGGAACGCATGCCCTGCTGAGCGCGTCGACGACGTCGCCCGACCTGGGCCTCGTCGTCGTCGACGAGCAGCACCGTTTCGGCGTCGAGCAGCGCGAGACGCTGCGAGCGAAGGGGACGGCGCCGCACGTGCTGGTGCTCACCGCGACACCCATTCCTCGCACGGTCGCGATGACCGTGTTCGGAGACCTGGACGTCTCCACCATCCGCACCCTTCCGAGCGGGAGAGCGGGCATCGCGACGCACGTCGCACCGCTCGCGGAGAAGCCCGGCTGGTTCGGACGCGTGTGGGAGCGCGCCGCCGAGGAGGTGGCCGCCGGACACCAGGTCTTCGTCGTCTGCGCCGCCATCGACGCCGAAGCCGTCGGTACCACGGCGAAGGATGCCGCGGAGGACGTTCCCGTCGATGTGGGCGCGCCCGAAGGCGAACAGCCGCGCACACGATGGGGTGTCGTCCAGGTCGCACAGATGCTCGACGGCATCCCCCTCTTCGACGGCCTGCGCGTCGAGATCCTTCACGGGAAGATGTCGGGGGAGCAGAAGGATGCCGTCATGCAGGCGTTCGCGGCCGGCCAGATCGACGTCCTCGTGGCGACCACGGTGGTGGAAGTCGGCGTCGACGTGCCCAATGCCTCGACGATGATCATCATGGAGGCCGATCGGTTCGGCGTCTCGCAGCTGCACCAGCTTCGCGGGCGGGTGGGTCGCGGTGCGGTCGCCGGCTTGTGTCTTCTCGTCACGGAGGCGCCGGAAGGGACGCCGGCCCGGTCTCGCGTGGAAGCGGTCGCGTCCACGACGGACGGCTTCCTGCTCGCCGAGATCGACCTCGAACTGCGCGGAGAGGGCGACGTGCTCGGAGATGCCCAGTCGGGGGCGCGCACCTCTCTGCGGCTTCTTCGCGTCGTCCAGGATGCCGATCTGATCGCGCGAGCCCGTGCGGCGGCGGCAGACGTGCTCTCCCGCGACCCGATGCTCGAAGACCACCCCGGCCTCGTCGCAGCGATCGAGCGGCGCATCGGGCAACAGGAACGGGCGGCCCTGTCCAAGAGCTGATGGGGCTCGAAAGTGACGCCGCTAGGCTGGCGGCATGAACAACCGCATCGCGGTGGTCCCCGGTTCGTTCGATCCGCCGACCCTCGGACATCTCGACGTCATCCGCCGCGCCGCGGCCCTGTACGACGAGCTGCACGTGCTCGTCGTACACAACCCGGGCAAAGAGGCCATGCTGCCGATCGCACAGCGGCTGAGTCTGCTCGAGCAGTCGATCGGGGAGGAAGGCGTCGAAGGCAATGTCGTCGTCGCCTCCTGGAGCGTCGGGCTTCTGGTCGACTATGCCCAGGACGTCGACGCCGGCGTGCTCGTCAAGGGCATCCGGTCCCAGATCGACGTCGCCTACGAGACGCCGATGGCGATCGTCAACCGGCACCTGGCCGAGATCGAGACGGTCTTCCTGCTGCCCGACCCTGCGCACGCACTGGTGTCGAGTTCTCTCGTGCGACAAGTGGCCGCTTTGGGCGGCGATGTCTCGCCGTTCGTGCCGGGGCCGGTCGCCCGCTTCCTCGATACAGGGGGACGGGCGGGCTGACCGCCGTCGATGCCCGCGGGGCGGCTAGCATTGCGTGGTGGTCAGAAAGCATGTGAGCGGTCCGTTCGTGTTCCCGGTGCGCGATATCTCGCATCGTGCGGGGGAGATGCGCGAGTTCGACATCGAGGTCCCCGCGCCGGCGAAATGGGGCGAGGGACTCGTCTCCGTTGCCGAGGGTGAGCCCATCGAGCTGGCCGTTCGTCTCGAGTCGGTCCACGAGGGCATTCTGGTGACCGCCGAGATCGACACCGAGTACTCCGGGGTCTGCGGCCGATGCCTCACCGACATCGCCCGGCCTGTCGAAGTCGAGTTTCAAGAGCTCTTCGGGTATCCTGGGACGGAAGCGATCGACTTCGAGGTTCAAGACGACCACGTGGATCTTGAAACTCCGGTCAGGGATGCGATCGTCCTCTCGCTTCCGTTCCAGCCGGTGTGCCAGCCGGACTGCCCGGGGCTCGACCCCATCACGGGTGAGAGGCTGGCCGCAGGAACCGTGCCGGAGATTCCGATCGACGAGCGCTGGGCCGCGCTGAAGGCCCTCACCCCAGACCCTGACGACGAGGCCTCGAGCCGCGTCGCCACCGATACAGAGAAGAGCTAGCCATGGCAGGTAACCCCCCGAAGCGGAAGGTCTCCCGCTCCAACACTCGTTCGCGTCGCGCACAGTGGAAGGCCGAGGCGCCCACGCTCGTCAAGACCGTCGAGAACGGCAAGGTCGTCTACAGCCGTCCCCACCAGGCGAAGGTCGTGACCGACTCGCAGGGTACCGAGCTGTTCCTCGAGTACAAGGGCCGCAAGGTCGCAGACATCTGATCGCGGCGGCCATCTGATGGCGGATGCCGTGATCGAGCACCGTGTGCTCTCCGACAAGCTCGGGGTCGATATCGACCCCGAGCTTCTGTCGGTTGCGCTGACACACCGCTCGTTCGCCTACGAGAACGGCGGGATCCCGCACAACGAGAGACTGGAGTTCCTCGGGGACTCGATCCTCGGTCAAGCGGTGACGGTGCACCTGTTCTTGACGCACCCTGAACTGGAAGAGGGTGCCCTGGCCAAGCGCCGGGCGAGCGTGGTCTCCACCGTCGCTCTCGCCGAGGTTGCCCGCGGTATCGACCTCGGCGCGCACCTGCGTCTCGGACGCGGTGAGGATCAGACCGGTGGGCGCGACAAGGACTCGATCCTCGCCGACACGATGGAAGCGGTCATCGGCGCCACATTCCTCTCCTCCGGGCCGGAAGCGGCCACGGCACTCGTGCTGCGCCTCGTCGAGCCGCTGATGGCGGACCCCGACCGCTACGGCGCCGCGATGGATCCGAAGACGAGCCTCCAGGAGCTCGCAGCGCGGCTCACCCTCGCGCCGCCGTCGTACGTGATCACCGCCGAAGGCCCCGATCACAATCGCGTGTTCACCGCGACGGTGAGCGTCGGCGAGGCGTCTGCGGCGGGCGTCGGTCCAGCA
>NZ_BADB01000154.1:0-2894 GCF_000333415.1 Microbacterium sp. B24
GATTCGAGCTCGGACCCGGGGATCCTCTAGAGTCCACTCGCGCCGGGATGCGCGGTGGAGGGTGGGGATCTCGCGGCATCCGACACGCTGACGATCGCGGTCACGGTGCTCGGAGCGCTGGATGGCGTCGAGCCGGTGCGGCGGTGCGGGGCGCGGCCCGGTGACGTCGTCGCGGTGACGGGGCACCTGGGGGCGGCCGGGCGCGGTCTGGCCCTGCTGTTCGATCGCTTCCGCGATGCCGAGGGCCGCCCCCTCGCCGTCGATCCGTCGGTCCTCACCGACCGTGAGCGCGCCGATCTCGCTGCCCAGCTGCGTCCGCGCCCGCCGCTCGCGCTCGGTCCTCTGGCCGCGCGGTCGGGCGCGACCGCGATGATGGACGTGTCCGACGGACTTCTGCTGGATGCGACGCGTATGGCGGAAGCGTCGGGCGTGCGGATCGATCTGAGCCCGGAGCTCGACGAGATGGCGCTTCGCGGCGGGGAGGATCACGAGCTGCTCGCCACGTTCCCGTCCGGAGCCGCCCTGCCGGAGGGTTTCCGGCGTGTCGGCACCGTGATCGCCGACGCGACGCCACACGTCACCGTCGGAGGTGCGTCGTCAGCGGGCGTCGGCGGGTGGGATCCGCACCGGGACTGGGACGCGGCCCGCGGCTGATGCGGCCGAGGCGCCGCGCACCGCGGCGACGGCGCGGTCGATCGCCGTCGTCTCAGGACTGCGGGCGTACCCACCACAGCGTCGTGTCGCCGTAGCTCTTGTCGCGCTCGTACTGCAGCGCGTCGGGCAGCGTGGGGGCGCCGGAGCGGGTCGCGCGCTCGACGACCACGAGCGCGTCGGGCGCCAGTCGCGGCGCGAGCAGTTCCAGCACGCGAGCGAGTTCGGTGTCGGCGAGGTCGTACGGCGGATCGATGAAGACGAGATCGAACGTGCGAGCGGCGGCCCGCAGGTACGCCTCGACGGAGCTGCGGTGCACCCGGATCGGCGTGCCCGGGAGCACCTTCGCGACGGTGCGAGCGTTGCGGTCGGCGACGGCCGCGGCGCGCGGCGCCTTCTCGACGAGATCGACGGATGCCGCGCCCCGGCTGGCTGCCTCGAGCCCGAGGGCGCCCGAACCGGCGAAAAGATCCAGCACGGCGGCTCCGTCGACGATGTCGGCCGCGTCGAGAGCGCCGAAGAGCGATTCACGCACGCGGTCGCTGGTCGGGCGCGTCCCGGCATCCGGGACACCGAGCGTGAGCGAACCGGCGGCTCCGGAGATGATGCGCGTCACGTGTTCACCCTAACCGTGGTCTGACGGACCCGCCGCGCCCGTCTCGTCGCGGAGCCGGGGCTCGGTGCGGCGCTCTGGCCGAAAGCCCGCCTTGTCGGCGTAGAAGGCACGGATGGCGTCCATGTCGCGGGCCACGTCGCCCGTGAGAGCGAGGGTCGGCCCGAGCCCGGTCGTCATCGTCGTACGGTCGACGTAGCCGAGCGTCAGCGGCATGCCGGTCTCGCGGGCGACGCGGTAGAAGCCGTTCTTCCAGAACGCGTTGCCGCCGCGGGTGCCGTCGGGAGTGACCACGAGGCCGAAGACCTCCCCGGCGCGAATGCGGGCGACGATGTCCTCGACCACGCGGCCTGCGTCGGCACGGTCGACGGGGATGCCGCCGAGAGCGTTCATGACGGGTCGTCGCCAGCCGCGGAAGAGCGTGTCCTTGCCGAGCCAGTGGATGCGCATCCCCAGACGCCACGAGATGGCGAGCATGAACACGAAGTCCCAGTTGGACGTGTGCGGCGCGCCGATGAGTACGGTGGGGCGCTCCGGAGCGGGGGTCGTCGCCAGCCGCCACCGGCTGCACGACCAGAACACGCGGGCAACGGTGCGGCGGATCACGAGCCGACTCTACGGGTGTCTCCTGGACGATCCGTGCATGTCCGATCGCCCGGGGACGGCTACGGCGTCGGTGGGCCTCAATAGACTCGGAGCATGCCCGCGATCACGCTCGACACCGGTCTTGTCGATGCGCTGGGAGCGGCGACCGCGAAGCTGTTCGATCGGGCGTTCGGCATGAGCACGGTGGCCGATCTCCTGACGCACTACCCGCGGCGATACGCCCGACGCGGCGAGCTCACGCCGATCGACTCGCTGCCGCTGGGCGAGCAGGTCACGATCGTCGCCGAAGTGCGCTCGGTGTCGTCGCGACAGATGCGTCAACGGCGCGGTTCTCTTCTCGAGGTCGTGATCAGCGACGGCGCGGGAGCACTGACGCTCACGTTCTTCAACCAGGCGTGGCGCGCCAACGATCTCCAGGTGGGCCGTCAGGGGATGTTCTCGGGGAAGGTCGGCCAGTTCCAGGGGCACCAGCAGCTGGCTCATCCCGATTACACGCTCTTCGACGATGCCGACGCGGCGAGGTTGAACGCCCAGGCGCAGCAGCACACCCCGATTCCCATCTACCCGGCGACCAGCACGGTGGCGACATGGCAGGTGCAGAAGGCCGTCGCCACGGTGCTGGCTGCGTTGGCGCCGGTCTCCGACCCGCTGCCCGACTCCCTACGCGCTGATGAGGGTCTGCTCGATGCGACCACGGCTCTGCGGCGGATCCACGCGCCCGAGAGCTTCGAGCAGATCGACGACGCGCGGCGTACGCTGCGCATGCACGAGGCGTTCATCCTGCAGACCGCGCTGCTCCAGCAGCGGCAGACCGTGCGGGCGATGGCCGCGACCTCGCGTCCGGCCGGCGCACTGTTGGACGACTTCGATTCGCGCCTGCCGTTCACCCGGACCCCCGACCAGGAGGCCGTCGGTGCGCAGATCGCCGCCGATCTGGAAGGTCCGTGGCCGATGACCCGTCTTGTTCAGGGAGAGGTCGGTTCGGAAAGACGCTCGTGGCGCTGCGCGCCATGCTGCAGGTCGC
>NZ_BADB01000153.1:0-4912 GCF_000333415.1 Microbacterium sp. B24
ATTCGAGCTCGGTCCCGGGGATCCTCTAGAGTCGCTCGAAGACAGCTTCAGCTACGCCAACCAGCTCGGCGCGCGTCAGGGTGCCGGCGCCGTCTACCTGTCGGCGCACCACCCCGACATCCTCCGCTTCCTCGACACCAAGCGCGAGAACGCCGACGAGAAGATCCGCATCAAGACGCTGTCGCTCGGCGTCGTGATCCCCGACATCACCTTCGAGCTCGCCCGCAACGGCGAGGACATGTACCTGTTCTCGCCCTACGACGTCGAGAAGGTCTACGGCGTGCCGTTCGGTGACATCTCCGTCACCGAGAAGTACCGCGAGATGGTCGACGACGCGCGGATCAAGAAGACCAAGATCAACGCGCGCGAGTTCTTCCAGACCCTCGCCGAGATCCAGTTCGAGTCGGGCTACCCGTACATCATGTTCGAGGACACGGTGAACAAGGCCAATCCGATCAAGGGCCGGATCAACATGTCCAACCTCTGCAGCGAGATCCTGCAGGTCAACACGCCGACGACCTACAACGAGGACCTCTCGTACGCCGAGATCGGCAAGGACATCTCCTGCAACCTCGGGTCGATGAACATCGCGCTCGCGATGGACGGCAAGGACCTCGCCGGCACGGTCGAGACCTCGATCCGCGCGCTCACCGCGGTCAGCGACCAGAGCCACATCCGCTCGGTGCGCTCGATCGAAGACGGCAACGACCGCTCGCACGCGATCGGCCTCGGCCAGATGAACCTCCACGGGTACCTCGCGCGTGAGCACGTGCACTACGGCTCGGAGGAGGGCATCGACTTCACGAACATCTACTTCTACACGGTGCTGTTCCACGCACTGCGTGCCTCCAACCGCATCGCGATCGAGCGCGGCACGGCCTTCGACGGCTTCGCGGACTCGACCTACGCGTCGGGGGAGTTCTTCGACAAGTACCTCGAGCAGGAGTGGGTGCCGCAGACGGATCGCGTGGCCGAGCTGTTCGCCGGCATCCACATCCCCACCCAGGACGACTGGCGCGAGCTGAAGGCGTCGATCCAGGCGCACGGCATCTACAACCAGAACCTGCAGGCGGTGCCCCCGACCGGATCGATCTCGTACATCAACAACTCGACGAGCTCGATCCACCCGATCGCGTCGAAGATCGAGATCCGCAAGGAAGGCAAGATCGGCCGCGTCTACTACCCGGCGCCGTTCATGACGAACGACAACCTGGAGTACTACCAGGACGCGTACGAGATCGGCTACGAGAAGGTCATCGACACCTACGCCGCCGCGACCCAGCACGTGGACCAGGGCCTGTCGCTGACGCTGTTCTTCAAGGACACCGCCACCACCCGCGACATCAACAAGGCGCAGATCTACGCGTGGCGCAAGGGCATCAAGACGATCTACTACATCCGCCTTCGTCAGATGGCGCTCGAGGGCACGAACCTGTCCGAGTGCGTCTCCTGCATGCTGTGACCGCGCTTCGCTCACTCCACGACCGTTTGAAGGATTGACGACATGACCCCGTCCGAGCCGCTCAAGCTCATCGACCACGTCCAGGCGATCAACTGGAACCGCATTCAGGACGACAAGGACCTCGAGGTGTGGAACCGCCTCGTGAACAACTTCTGGTTGCCCGAGAAGGTGCCGCTGTCCAACGACATCCAGTCGTGGGCGACGCTCACTCCCGACGAGCAGACCACCACGATGCGGGTGTTCACCGGTCTGACGCTCCTGGACACCATCCAGGGCACCGTCGGCGCCGTCTCGCTCATCCCCGACGCGATCACGCCCCACGAAGAGGCCGTGTACACGAACATCGCGTTCATGGAGTCGGTGCACGCGAAGAGCTACTCGTCGATCTTCTCGACGCTGTGCTCCACGCCCGAGATCGATGACGCATTCCGGTGGTCGGTGGAGAACCCGAACCTTCAGAAGAAGGCCCACATCGTCATGGACTACTACCGTGGCGACGAGCCGCTCAAGCGCAAGGTCGCCTCGACCCTGCTGGAGTCGTTCCTGTTCTACTCGGGCTTCTACCTGCCGCTGTACTGGTCGAGCAAGGCGAAGCTGACGACACGGGCGACATCATCCGCCTCATCATCCGCGACGAGGCCGTGCACGGCTACTACATCGGCTACAAGTTCCAGAAGGGGCTCGAGAAGCTCACCCAGCCCGAGCGCGACGAGATCAAGGACTACACCTTCTCGCTGCTCTACGAGCTGTACGACAACGAGGTGCAGTACACGCAGGACCTCTACGACGGCATCGGCCTGACCGAGGACGTCAAGAAGTTCCTGCACTACAACGCCAACAAGGCGCTGATGAACCTCGGCTACGAGGCGATGTTCCCGTCGCAGCTGACCAACGTGAACCCCGCGATCCTCTCGGCCCTGTCGCCGAACGCCGATGAGAACCACGACTTCTTCAGCGGGTCGGGCTCGTCGTACGTCATCGGCAAGGCGGTCGCGACCGAGGACGACGACTGGGACTTCTGACCTGACCGACGTCGTCGAGTGGATGGCGCGACGCCCCCGAACCGTGCTCGATGAGCCGGCGCGGGGGCGTCGCGGCGTCAAGGGTCTTCGCTCGCCGCGGACGGTCAGGAGATGACGACAGCGTCGAAGCTCACCGGTCCCGGACACGGGCCGCCGCCCTCCGACCTGTAGGGGATCTCCGCGCGGACATCACGCGTGACGGTGCCGGTGGCATCGGTGATCACCACGCGCACCGTCGTGCCGGGCTCGATGCTGACGACGCTCGTGTCGGCGAGATACGGCGGTGCCAGCGGCATCCGTCCGCGGCCGTCGCGGCCGAGGGGGAGGGGCGTGGGGGCGCAGCCGTCGCCGAAGCACGCGGCCACCTCGCCGACGGTCAGGGCGGGGGCGACCTCGATCGTGACGGGCCCGGGATTGACGAATCCGATGGCAGGGCACACCGGAACCATCGGCCCACAGCCTCCCAGCAGTCCGGTCGTCAGCAGCGCGGCCGCCGCCAGCGGAAAGCGAGGTGTCATACGCGACACCCTAGGCACCGCGCGCAGCGGCGCCCGGTGCTCACAGGAAGTGCTCAGGCGCGACGCATTCCTTCAGTTATGCTGAAGGAATGCTTCGCACCCCCCTGTCTCTGTTTCGCACTCTCGCGTTCGCGGAGGCGGTGTCGTGGACGCTGCTCATCGCCGGTCTCGTCGTCCGGGCGACGACCGAGTGGGCGCCCGCGGTGACGATCGGCGGCGGCATCCACGGTTTCGTGTTCCTCTCGTACGGCGCCACTGTCGTTCTGGTCGCTCTCAACAACCGATGGCCCGCGGGGCCGACCGCCGTCGCGCTGATCTCGGCGATCGTGCCCTACGCCACCATTCCGGTCGAGCTCTGGGTGCACCGTCGCGGCCTGCTCGCCGGTGCGTGGCGCGTCGAGGCTGCTGCCGATGCGGCGGACGCGCGGTGGTACGACGGCCCGTTGGCCTGGTTCCTGCGCCGCCCCTGGCTGCTGTTCGTCGGCATCCTCGTGGCCGTCGCCGCGATCTTCGCCGTGCTGCTGATCCTCGGCCCTCCCGGTGGCGCGAAGGCCTGATCCCGGCGCCGAGGTCAGCGCCTGGCGCCCGGCGAGCGGTGGCGTCAGCCCGTCAGCTGGAGAAGTCACGGGACGGCGACCCGTGCGCGGCACAGCGCATCGATAGCATGGACCGCATGACTCAGGACGGTCCCCGCTTCAGCCCCGTCATCGCGCTGCTCGCGGTGTCGGCGATGTGGGAGGAGCAGCTGGCGTCGATCCTCAAAGACCTCGGCATCAGCACCCGCAAGTTCGGTCTCCTCGGTCACATCTACGCCGAGCCCGGCATCTCGTTCTCCGAGCTGGCCCGCCGCTCGCACATCACGGTGCAGTCCGCCCATACCGCCGTGCGCACGCTCGTCGACGACGGCCTCGTGCAGGATGCCACGGCCCATGCCGGCGCCGCCAGCGATCTGCATGTCACCACGAAGGGAGCGCGCGTGCTGCAGGATGCCCGACAGCGCCTGTTCGAACTCGACGACGTTCTCGCCCAGCGCCTTCCCAAGGTCGCCGATTCGCTGGACGGCATCCGCGCCGGCATCGTCTGAGCATACGGCGGGCAGGCGAGGCTCGGGGCGGGGCCGGCTCACCGCTTCGTCGACACCGTCACCGTGAACTTCGGATCGCGGGAGACCTGATGCGTCGGCCCCACTACGCGCTCGAGCGTGGCGCGATATCGAAGCGGCGAGTTCCACACGCACCACAGCTGCCCGCCGGGCGCGAGAACCCGTGCGGCGTCGGCGAACAGGCGCTCCGCGATCGTCGTGGTCAGTGCGGCACCGGAATGAAACGGGGGATTCAGGGCGATGAACGACGCGCTCGCGGCGGCTCGTTCCTCCAGACCGTCCGCGCGCGCGACGCGGACGCGATCGCTCAGTGCGTTCGCTGCCACGGTCGCCGTAGCCGAGGCGACCGCCGCTGCCGACTGATCGCTCGCGTACACGTGCGCGGACGGATGCCGCCGCGCGAGCCACGCGCCCACGATGCCGGTGCCGCAGGCGAGATCGATCCAGGGATCCTCGCGGGTGCCGCCCCCGGGAGAACGGGGTGCGGCGTCGAGCGCTCTCAGCAGCGCCCGCGTCCCGATGTCCAGGCGAGCGCCCGCGAAGACCCCGCCGAAGGCGCGCACCTCCACGTCGTCGACGCGCGCGGCGGCGGGCACCGGGTCGCGACCGTCGTGCGGGCCTCGGGCGATCAGCGCCCGAGACTTCTGGCGGGCGTGAGTGACATCGACCGTCGTGAAGAACGCGCGCAGCACGTCGTTCATCGCGACGCTCATGTGCTTGATGCGGCCCCCGGCCACCACGGTGACATCGGATCTCGCGTGCGCCGCGATCAGTCCGGCGACATCGCGCAGCGCTCCAGAGAGCGCGC
>NZ_BADB01000152.1:0-29979 GCF_000333415.1 Microbacterium sp. B24
ATTCGAGCTCGGTCCCGGGGATCCTCTAGAGTCGCTGTGAGCAGACTCCGGCCTCTCGGCATCCACCTTCCCTCCTTCCGAAAGGACAGCGCATGAGCGCCGAACGTCACACCCTGTTCCAGACGAGCCTCATGGCCGCGCTGCTGGACGGCATCTACGAAGACGACATGACGGTCGGCGAACTGCTCGAGCACGGCGATTTCGGCATCGGCACGTTCAACGCCCTCGACGGCGAGATGGTCGTCGTCGACGGCGTCGCCTACCGCCTGCGCGGCGACGGCACCGCCGCCGCGGCATCCGCCGACTCGGCGACGCCGTACGCGGTGGTGACCGACTTCGTGCCCACCCTCACGCGGACGCTGCCCGACGGCGTCACGCGCGCCGAGGCCTCGGCCGCGATCGATGCGATCACCGCGTCGGCCAACTACATGTACGCGCTGCGCATCACGGGGCGCTTCCGGCGGGTGACCGCCCGGACGGTCACCCGACAGCAGAAGCCGTACCGGCCGATGACCGAGGCCACCGATGACGATGCCGTGCTGCAGTTCGACGACGTCAACGGCACGATCGTCGCCTTCCGCACCCCGCTGTACGAGCAGGGCATCGGCGTTCCCGGATGCCACGCGCACTTCATCGACGACGGACGCACGCGCGGCGGCCACGTGCTCGACTTCGTGCTGGATCACGGCACGGTCGAGCTGTGCCTGTGCACCGACCTGCACCTGCGCCTGCCGCTGACGACGGAGTTCCGCGAGGCGGCCCTCGCCCCCGACGACCTGGCCGACCAGCTCGCCAAGACCGAGCAGCACGTCGGCCGCGCCTAGCCCCCTCTCCCCCTCCCCCTCCCGCGAGCCGCCACGAACGCGCCGATCCGCCATGATGCTGCGCGCAAGATCATGGCGGCTCGGCGAAAAGATGGCGGCTCGGCGGGGGTGAGGTGGGGCGGGGAGGTCAGCGGAAGTCGCGGGAGCGGTGGCGCACGCCGACGCGCAGGTCTTCGAAGGCGTCGGCGACGAGGTTAGTGACGCCTTCGGGCGACCGCTCGAGCATGCCGCGGGCGATGAGGGCGGGCGCATCGCGCAGCACGCGGCGATAGCGGTCCCAGACGCCTTTCGAGCAGATGACGTTGACGAGGCCGTGCTCGTCTTCGAGGTTGATGAAGGTGATGCCGGATGCCGTCGCCGGCCGCTGCCGGTGCGTGACCAGGCCCGCGACCTCGACCCGGCGGCCGATCTCGTGCGTGCGCAGCTCTCGCGAGGTGAGCACGCCGCGCGCATCCAGCGGCGCGCGGTAGTGCGTGAGGGGGTGATCGTCGGTCGAGATGCCCGTGGCCCACAGGTCCGCGGCCAGCACGTCGTAGGTCGAGGGGTCGCCGAACAGCGGCGGCTGAACAGCGACGAGCGAGTCGGGCAGGAACTCGGGCAGATCCTGTGCCGCGTCGCCCGCCAACCAGATGCCCTCGCGGCGGCTGATGCCCATGCTCTCGAAGGCGCCCGCCGTCGCCAGCGCCTCCACCTGTGCGGCGGTGGCGCCCGTCCGCCGCACGAGGTCGCGCAGGTCACGGAACGGCCCGTCGGCGTCGCGGGTGGCGACGATGCGTTCCGCGAGCCGCTCTCCCACCCCGGTGACCGCCGCAAGCCCCAGCCGCACCGCGTGGCCGGCGTCGCGACGGTGGGCGGCCGAGACGTCGGGAGCGGTGATGTCGAACAGGGGCACGGGAGGCTGGTGACGATCGGTGCACGCGGGGATGCCGGTGGGAGCGCCGCTGCCGTCGGCGTCGAGGGGTTCGAGTCCGGCATCCACTCCGGAGGCGTGCAGGTCGGGTCGACGCACGACGACGCCGTGGCGACGGGCGTCGGCGGTGAGGGTCGCGGGCGAGTAGAACCCCATCGGCTGCGCACGCAGCAGGGCCGCCAAGAACGCCCCGGGATAGTGCAGCTTCAGCCATGACGACGCGTAGACGAGCAGCGCGAACGACAGGGAGTGGCTCTCGGCGAAGCCGAAGTTCGCGAACGCCTGGATCTTCGCGTAGATGTCGTCGGCGACGGCTCCCACCAGACCGTTGCGCGCCATGCCGTCGTAGAGCTTCTGGCGCACCGACTCGATGCGCTCGATGCCGCGCTTGGAGCCCATGGCCCGGCGCAGCACGTCGGCATCCTCTCCGGTGAGGTCGCCGACGGCCATGCCCATCTGCATCAGCTGCTCTTGGAACACCGGCACCCCGAGGGTGCGCTCCAACACCGGGATGAGCTTCTCGTGCGCATACGTCGGCTCCTCCAGCCCGAGCTTGCGCCGCACGTACGGGTGCACCGCCCCGCCCTGGATGGGTCCGGGCCGGATCAGCGCGATCTCGATCACCAGGTCGTAGAACCGCCGCGGCTGCAGCCTCGGCAACAGCCCCATCTGCGCGCGCGATTCGACTTGGAACACGCCGATCGAATCCGCGCGGCACAGCATGTCGTAGACGGCCGCCTCCTCCTTCGGAATGCTCTGCAGCGTCCACGTCTCGTCCGTCGCCTCCGCGATGAGGTCGAAGCAGTACTGCAGCGCGGCGAGCATGCCGAGTCCGAGCAGGTCGAACTTCACGAGCCCCATCCAGGCGGCGTCGTCCTTGTCCCACTGGATGACGGTGCGATTCTCCATCCGCGCGTGCTCGATGGGCACCACCTCCCCCACCGGCCGCTCGGTGAGCACCATGCCCCCGGAGTGGATGCCGAGATGGCGGGGCGCCTTCAGCAGCTCACCGGCGTACGCGAGCACCCGGTCGGGGATGTCGTGCGCGCCGGCGACGGCGCCGTCCCACCGCTCCACCTGCTTCGACCAGGCGTCCTGCTGCCCGGGCGAGTGCCCGAGCGCCTTGGCCATGTCGCGCACCGCGTTCTTCGGTCGGTACTGGATGACGTTCGCGACCTGCGCCGCGCGCTCACGTCCGTACTCGTCGAAGACCCACTGGATGATCTCCTCCCGCCGATCAGAGTCGAAATCGACGTCGATGTCGGGCTCTTCCTCCCGCATCGCCGACAGGAAGCGCTCGAAGGGCAGGTTGTAGAAGATCGAGTCGATCGCGGTGATGCCCAGCAGGTAGCACACCGCGCTGTTGGCGGCCGATCCCCGCCCCTGGCAGAGGATGCCGCGCCGACGTGCCTCGGCCACGATGCCGTGCACGATCAGGAAGTAGCCGGGGAAGTCCTTCTGCTCGATGACGCCGAGCTCCTTCTCGATGCGGGCCCGCCCGTCGCCGTCGAGGTCGGGGTACATGTGTGGCACCGCGTCCCAGACGAGCCGGCGCAGCCACGACATCGGCGTATGCCCTTCGGGGACGGGGAGCTTCGGCAGCGCGGGCTTGGCGCGGCGCAGCGGGAAGGCGAGCTCGTCGGCGAGGGCGACCGTGCGGGCGATCGCACCGGGATAGCGCCGGAACCGCCGCGTCATCTCGGCGCCCGAGCGCAGGTGTGCGCTCGCATGCGACGGCAGCCACCCGTCGAGCTCGTCCAGCCCTCGATTCGCCCGCACCGCCGCGACCGCCGCCGCCAGATGCACACGTTCGGGAACCGCGTAGTGCACGTTGTTGCTGGCCAGCACCGGAAGGCCGCGTGCGGCGGCCAGAGCGGCCAGCACATCGTTGTCGCGGGTGTCGGTGGGGGCGCCGTGGTCGATCAGCTCGACGAAGACCGCCTCGCGGCCGAACAGGCTGACGAGCCGGTCGAGCGCCGATGCGGCCGCATCCGCACCTCCGGCGGCGAGCGCCTGCCGCACGGCGCCCTTGCGGCATCCGGTGAGCACCGCCCAGTGCCCGCCACCGCGATCGGCGAGATCATCGAGGTCGTACCAGGGACGCCCCTTCTCACCGCCGGCGAGCTGGGCATGCGTGATCGCGGCGGCGAGACGGTGATACCCCTCTTCGCCGCGGGCCAGCACGAGCAGGTGCGATCCGAGAGGATCGGCGGCGCCCGACCGGGCGGGGCTCGGTGCACTCAGCAATCCGGCCGGCGGCGCCCCCAGGTCCGCACGGCCACCCGCACCGCCACCCGCGCCGTCGCCGAGCGTCAGCTCCGCGCCGAAGACGGTCTTCAGCTGCAGCTGCTCCGCCGCCTCGGCGAAGCGGGCGATGCCGTAGAACCCGTCGTGGTCGGTGATCGCGAGGGCGTGCAGCCCCAATCGCTCCGCCTCCTCGGCGAGCTCGGCCGGCGACGACGCCCCGTCGAGAAAGGAGAACGACGAGTGCGCGTGCAGCTCGGCATAGGGAACGGCATCCGCGGGGCGTTCGATCGGGGGCGGCTCGTACTTTCCGCGTTTGCGCGAGAAGGCCGGGCCGTCACCGCCGTCGGGTTGTTTGTCGCCGCCGATGTCGGGAGAGCCCAGCAGCCGCGCCATCTCCGACCAGCGCACCGACGGATTGTTGAAGCCCATCAGTCGTACCTCCCCTCGATCTGCCAGACGCCCTCCTCGCACACCAGCAGCCATGCCCCCTGGGCGTCGTCGACCATCTGGAAGCGATGCGCTCGTCGCGCTCGGGCGGGATCCCACTCGCGTTCGATGACCGGCCACGGCCCGGCCCAGGTGCGGATGCCGCGGCGTCTGCCCCCGAGCTCGATCACGGTCGGCATCGCCGTGGGCTCGCCCCGCGCATCGACCGCGATCATGTCGCCGTCGTCGTCGAGCACCGCCACCGGCACGCCCTCGGCGAACACCGCCGAGGGCAGCGGGTCGGGAAGGCTCCCGGGCCAGGGCCGCTCGCCGGCCTGCAGGTCGCCCGCGACATCGCCCCACGGCACGAGGCGCTGCCGCTCGCCCAGCCAGCGCCCTCCGCCGACGGCCGGGGTCAGCACGCCCTGATGGCCGAGCATCGCCTGTACGCGGGAAAGTGCGCGGTGCACGCGCTCCTCGGGCCCCGACCCGAACAGACGTGCGGTGTGGTGGGCGGCGGCATCCACCGCCTCGGGTTCGATCCGCACCCGGCCCACGGCGCTACGCAGCTGTCCGGGCAGGTGATTCGGCAGCGCACCGTTCTTTCCCCGCCCGGGCTCTGCTCGGCGAGCTGCCAGCGCACCCGGTCGACGACGGCTGCCGCATCGAAAGCCCCCGGGTGCAGCCAGACCCGTTCACTGCGCTCGCCGCGATCACCGGTCAGCACGACACGCAGCTCGGTGCAGACCAGCCCCTGCGCACCCAGACGGGAGACGAACTCCGCGGCGGGAACCCGCAGGGCGAAGGCGATCTGATCGGCGGTCTCCACGGGCGGCTCGAACGCCACCTCGCGGTGCAGTTCGGGCGGTGGTGTGCGGGCGGTGACCGGTCGGGGATCGCGGCCGGAGGACAGCGCGTACAACCACTGGCCACGGGTGCCGAAGCGCTCCACCAGACGGTCGGCGCCCAGCGCGGCGACCTCGCCCACCGTCTGCACCCCGAGGCGGCCGAACAGCGAGGCCAGCTCCTCATCGAGCACGACGACCGGCAAAGGGGCGAGGAAGTCCGCCGCGGTGCCGGCGGGCACGATCCGCACCGGATCCTCGCGGCGGGTGCCGGAGCGCGCCGCCTGTTCGGCCGTGAAGGTGCCGTCGGCGATGCCCACGCGCACGTCGTCGATGCCCAGCGCGGCGATCGCTCCGGCCAGCACGGTGGCGGCGGCCGCCTCGCCGCCGAAGTAGCGCGCCGGCCCTCGGGCGCGCAGCGCGCACAGTCCGGGCTGCATCACCTGCACGTTCGGCGCGACCTCTTCGATCGCCGCGATCAGAGGGGCGAACGCGCGGTGATCGCGCACGGCGTCGGCATCCACCACGGTCAGCTGCGGGCAGCGCGCCTGGGCATCGCGGCGGCGCATGCGCCGGCGCACACCCGCGGCGCGCGCCGCGGCCGAGCAGGCGACGACCGCCCCCTTCTCGAACACGGCGATCGGCTCCGCGGCGTCGAGGGGGTCGTCGCCGTCGCGGGTGGTCGCGACGATCGGCCAGTCGGGCACCCAGACCACCAGGCTCCGCGGCGGGGTGCCCGCAGGGAGGACAGTCATCTCATACCGCCCGTCGCATCGGCACGGGTTCGGGCAGGCGCGTGCGGGTGGGCTGCGATTCGCCGCCCAGGCGGCCCCGGTCGTCGGGCAGCATCAGGCGCCGTGAGCGCGGCACCGGCGCCCGGCGGCTGGTCACGGTGACCGTCAGCTCGCGCCCCGACAGGATGCCGTGCCCTGCGCCGAGGCCCGACCACGACGGATCGGACACATCGATCATGGCCTCCGTCTGCGGCCACGGCCCCTGGACGAGCAGCACCGCCTCGCGCTCGCGCATGCGGGCGGCCAGCCGGGCCACCTCGCTGTCCTTCGCCCGCGACGGCGGGCGCACCGCGACCACCGACAGCACGTCGGCGAGGGTCGAGGTGACGGCCAACCACCGCTCTCCGGGGTCGGGCACCAGCACGAGCCGCGACAGGTCGACCCCGGCAGCGCGGGCCGCTTCGACGCCCACGTGCGGCATGCCGACGACGGCGCACCACGACCCGGCCTGCGAGGGCTCTGCGAGCAGGGCGAACAGCAGCGCCATCGACCGTCCGAGCGCGTAGGCTCCCCCTGTTCGCAGTCCGCCGCCGGGCAGCAGCTCCGCCAGCGCCGGGGCGACGGGGAGCACGGGCGTGTCGAGGCGACGCCCCTGCATACGCTCCATCTGAGCGCGCAGGGTGCTCACGGTGCCCGCGACATCCGCGGCAGCAACGGTCCCCACGATCGGCCTCACTTCGACAGATTAGAACATGTATTCGAGTACTTCAATGTGCTTTTCTCGAAGATAGGAACGGGTTCGGACATTGCGCGCCGGCGCGCACATCTGCCCGAAACATGCGGCTGATAGGACGGACGGCATGACCGGATCGCTCACCCTCACCGGCGCCGCCCGCATCGTGGAACGCTTCGACGACCCCGCCCGCGACCGCGGCGGCGACCTCGTGATCCGAGGCGGACGGGTCACCACCGCGGCATCCGCACCGTCGCCGGACGAAAGCGTCGACACCCTCGACGCGGACGGCGGCATCGTCACCCCCGGCCTCGTCAACGCGCATCACCACCTGCTGCAGTCGGGCTTTCGCACCCTTCCCGGCACCCGCGGCGTGCCGATGCGCGAGTGGCTGCCGGCCATGGCCGCCGCCTACGCCGACGCCCGGATCGACGCGTCCCTGGTCGGTGCGACCGCCGGGGTCGGCGTGGCCGAGTCGCTGCTGAGCGGGGTGACGACGGTCGCCGACCATCAGCTCAACTGGCCCGACCCGGCGCGCAGCGACGACCCCGTCGGCGACACCGTGGCCATCGCGCGGGCGATCGCCGATGCCGCCGCGGCACTCGGCGCCCGGCTCGTGTTCGTCCGCGGCTCGGCGCGCGACGCGCCGGATGCCGCGGCGGCGAGCGCAGACGCCATCGTGCGCGCCCTGCTCCCCGACGCCGCGGCATCCTCTCCGGGCGGCACGAGCGCCGACGGCATGCTGCAGCTCGCCGTCGGTCCCGCCGGCGTGCACTCCGACAGCGAGGAGACCTTCCGCGCGTTGGGCGACGTCGCCCGACGCCACGGGCTGCGCCGGCGCACCCAGGCGAACGAGCAGGTCGACACCGAGATCGCCCTGGCCCGCTATGGCCGCCGGCCCCTGGACCTCCTCGAGGAATGGGGCTGGCTCGAGCCGGGGGTGACGATCGCGCACCTGTGCGACGTCACCGACGACGAGATCGTGCGACTCGCCGCCGCCGGCATCACCGCGACCCACGCTCCGGGCTGCGACGTGCCGATGGGCTGGGGCATCGCTCCGGTGCGCCGCCTGCAGGAGGCCGGCATCACGGTGGGACTGGGCACCTCCGGCGGCGGCTCCAACGACGCCGGGCACCTGCTCGCCGATGCGCGGCTGGCGATGCAGGTGTCGGGCATGGTCGGCACCGCGCTGCCGGCCCGTGACGTGCTCGCCATGGCCACCTCGGGTGGTGCGATCGGCCTCGGACGCGCCGACCTCGGCATTCTGACTCCGGGAGCGGCGGGCGATCTCTGCGTCTGGGATGTCTCCGGGGTCGCCGACGCCGGAGTGGCCGACCCGGTCGCGGGCCTGCTCTGGGCCCATCCGGGACGCCGCCCTCGCCATGTCGTGGTCGCGGGACGCGTCGTCGTCCGCGACTACCGGCTGGTCACCGCCGACGAAGACGCCCTCACCGGGGCCCTCCGGGAGCGCGTCGGCCGGTGAGCGTCGCGGCGCCGTTCCGGCATCGCGTCAGGCGTCGAGCACGATCCGCGGGCACGCTGCGCGCGAGACGCACACCATCATGACCGTGCTCTGCTCGCGCTCGAGCGGCGTGAGCACGGAGTCGCGGTGCTCGATCTCGCCCTCCAGGACGGGCACCTCGCAGGTGCCGCACGTCCCGCGACGGCAGCTGGAGAGCACCATCGTCGTGGGGCTCTGCTCCTCGATCGCCTCCAGCACCGACTGCCCGGGCTGGACGGTCACGATGTCGCCCGACAGGGCGAGCTCGACCTCGAACGGGTCCGACCAGACGGGCTCGCCGTACTCGATCGCCTCGAACCGCTCGACGTGCAGCGCTGCGGCGCGGCCGGCGGCTTCGAAACCGTCCTCGAGGGCGGCGATCAGCCGGGCGGGTCCGCACGCGTAGACCGGACCGCCGTCACCCGCGGCATCCACCAGCCCGGCCACATCCAGACGTGCCCCACTGTCGGCGGGGTACAGACGCACCCGCCCCGCGCCACCGTCGAGCGCGCGCAGCTCGTCGACGAATGCCATCGTCGACAGCGACCGTCCGGCGTAGTCGAGGGTCCACTCCGCTCCGGCCTGCGCCGCCGCCCGGACCATGCCGAGAAGGGGCGTGATCCCGATGCCCCCGGCGACGAAGCGGTGGGTGACGGCGGGAACGATCTCGTACGCGAAGTGGTTGCGCGGTCCGCGCACGCGCAGGCGCTGCCCCACCTGCACCTCCTCGTGCACCCGCACCGATCCGCCGCGTCCCTCGTCTTCGCGCAGCACCGCGACCCGCCAGGTGGAGCGGTCGGCCGCGTCGCCGCAGAGCGAGTACTGCCGTTCGACGCGCTCGGCCGCGGGCACGCGCGCGTCGGAGAAGATCAGATCGACGTGCGATCCGGGCTCCCACGCCGGCAGATCGCGACCGTTGTGCGCGACGAGGTCCAGCGCCACGATCCCATCGGCCAGCACGGTGCGGGCGGCGACCACGAGGTCGCGTTCGACGTCACTGAAGTAGCTCATGGCTCCCACTCTCTCCGCTCGCGCAGCGCCCCCGCGTGCGAGGGCGGCGACCGGCCGCACTCTTCGCGCGGATTTAACACGGCCGCAATCCCGACAGGCCTGGCAGGAAACACGTCGAGCGTTTACTGATTCTCACCCGATGTTGGCCATACCAACAACACCGCACGACATCGCAGACCCCGAGGAGGACGATCAGATGGACGCCGAACTCCTGCAGCCGGGCCAGCGCATCGCCGCCCTGACCGGCCTCACCGCCTGCGGCGAGATCGGCGACCGCCTGGCCTTCGCGGGCGGCGTCGTGGTCGACGCCGATGCGTCCCAGCTCGCGGGCGGCGCCGGCGGCGAGACGGTCGATGCGACGGGCTGGATCGCCCTGCCGCCCCTGGCGGATCTGCACGCCCACCTCGACAAGGGCTACACCTGGACCTCGTTCGGCCAGCCCGAGGGATCGCTCGACGACGCGATCGCGTGCTGGATCGACCACGGCGAGAACCACTCCTCCGACGACATCAAGACCGGCGCCCGGCGGCACCTGGTGGCCGCGCTGCACGCCGGTGTCACGGCCGTGCGCTCGCACACGAACTACCACCTGGGCGACGACCCCCTCCGCGGAGTGCGCGCCCTCATCGAGCTGCGCGACGAGTTCGCCGGCATCGTCGACCTGCAGATCGTCGCCAGCCCCGGCGCGTCCGACGGCCCCGACGACCTCGGACGCGCCGCGGTGGCCCTCGGCATCGACCTCATCGGCGGTTTTCCCCACCTCGCCGATGACCCCCGCGCCGATCTGGAGCGCAACGCCGCCTTCGCCGAAGAGTTCGGCCTCGGCATGGACCTGCACACCGACGAGACGCTCGACGCGGCATCCACGGGTCTCGCCGAGCTCGCCGCCCGCACGCGGCACTGGCCTGCCGGCGTGATCCGCTCGGCGGGGCACTGCGTGAGCCTGTCCATGCAGGATGCCGAGACCCGCGCCCGCACCCTCGCCGCCGTCGCCGAGGCCGGCGTCTCGATCATCACCAACCCGCTGACCAACCTCTACCTGCAGGGCTGGCAGCACCCGGTCGCGACGCCCCGCGGCATCCCGCCGCTGCGCGAGATCCTCGCCGCCGGCATCACGCTGGCCGCCGGCGGCGACAACGTGCAGGACCCGTTCAACCCGCTCGGCAACGCCGACATGGTCGATGTCGCCTCCGAGCTCGTCGTCGCCGGTCACCTCACGCCCGCCGAAGCCTGGCACGTCAGCTCGCACGGCGGCCGCGCCGCATTCGGACTGCCCCCGGCGCGAGGACGCGTCGGCGACGTCGCCGACGTCGTGCTCGTGCGCGCCGCGCACACCGCCGAGGCCCTCGCCGAGCGCGCGCCCGACCGCATCGTCATCCGCGACGGGCGCGTGATCGCCGTCCGCCGCCGCGTGGTCAGCAGCGTGCTCGACCTGCGCGCCTTGCCGACTCCGCCCTCCGCCCCGACCTCCGAGGGAGCACTGCTATGAGCACCGCCATCGACTCGACCGCCGCCCCGGTCACCGCCGCGACAGCGGTGGACGCCACCACCGCGCCGACGCTCGCCTTCACCGACGTCGCCAAGGTCTTCGCCACCGGGACGCGCGCCCTGGAGGGCGTGTCGATCGACGTCCGTCCCGGCGAGTTCGTGTCGGTGGTCGGCCCCTCCGGCTGCGGAAAGTCGACCCTGCTGCGCCTGGCCGCCGGCCTCGACGACGCCACCGAGGGCGTGGTCGACGTCCGCGCCGACACGACGAGCTTCGTCTTCCAGGAGGCGACCCTGCTCGAGTGGCGGACGGCCCAGCGCAACGTCGAACTGGTCGGCGAGCTCGCCGGTGTCGGGGCGGCCGAGCGCCGCCGTCGCGCCGCGGAGGCCCTCGAACTGGTCGGCCTGAAGGGCTTCGAGAACCAGCACCCGCGGGCGCTGTCCGGCGGCATGCGCATGCGCGTCTCGATCGCGCGCGCGCTGGTCGCCGAGCCGCAGCTCGCCCTGTTCGACGAGCCGTTCGGCGCCCTCGACGAGATCACCCGTCTGAAGATGCAGACCGAGCTGCAACGCCTGTTCCAGCTCAAAGGGTTCGCCGCGATGTTCATCACGCACTCGATCTCCGAAGCCGTCTACCTCTCCAGCCGCGTGCTCGTGATGAGCGGACGGCCCGGGCGCATCGTCGACGACATCGAGCTGCCCTGGTCCTACCCCCGATCCCCCGAGTTACGCTACGAACCCGAGTTCGGACGCATCGTCGGACACCTCTCGCACGCTTTGGAGGCGCACTCGTGAGCCAGAACCTCGCCCTGAAGGCCCCGGCCTCGCTCGCCGACACGTCCGCGTCCGGCTCGTCCGCCTCACCGGCGGCGGATGCCGCGGCATCCGCCGAGACGACGACCGCCTCGATGGCCGCCCGTCGCCCCCGCGCCCGCAGCGCCGGGTCGGTCGCCCGCGGCGCCTGGTCGCGGGCCATGCCGATCGTCGCGGCGCTGATCGGCATCATCGCGATCTGGTACGCCGTGTCGTACCTGCTGCTCAGCGAGAGCCGCCGCTTCCTGCTGCCACCTCCCCACCAGGTGCTGGCCGAGACGATCGGCAACGACAAGGTGATCGGCCCGATGATCGCCGCACTCGGTCAGACCATCACCGTCGCCCTCATCGGCCTCGCGATCGCCGTCCTCATCGGCATGGGGTGGGCGATCGTCATGTCGCAGTGGACCCTCGCCGAGAAGATCCTCTACCCGTACGCCGTGATCCTGCAGACGATCCCGATCCTCGCGCTCACGCCGCTGATCGGCATCTGGATGGGCTACGGGCTTCCCGCCCGCATCGTGGTCTGCGTCATCATCGCGGTGTTCCCGATGATCTCCAACACGCTGTTCGGCCTGCAGTCGGCCACGCCCGCCGCCCACGACCTGTTCACGCTGCAGAAGGCCACGAAGTGGCAGCGGATGACGAAGCTCATGCTGCCCGCGGCCATCCCGTCGATCTTCACGGGCCTGCGCCAATCGGCCGGCCTCGCCGTCATCGGCGCCATCGTCGGAGACTTCTTCTTCCAGCAGGGCAGCCAGGGCATCGGTGGGCTGCTGCGCACCTACACGCTGCGCCTGAACATGGAGCCGCTGTTCCTCGCGATCATCTTCACGGCTCTGTTCGGTGTGATCGTCTTCTCGATCTTCGCCGCGCTGGACCGCGTCGTCGTCGGTCGGCTGTTCGGCGTCGCCACCCGCTGACGCACCTCTTCTTTCCCTCCCTGCACCACGAACACGCACCACCCGTCTGTCCACACCGCACCCGAAGCCTTCCAGGAGGACACCGTGTCACAGCCCGCCTTTCTCTCCCGCCGCGTGATCGCACGCACCGTCGCGATCGGAGCGCTCGCCGCCACCGTCGCCGCCGTCGCGGGATGTTCCAGCACCGACGCCGCGGCTCCGGCGACCTCCTCGGCGGCGAACGTCGCCGAGAAGGGCGGCCCGCTCGACCTCGCCAGCGTCTGCCCGGCGACCGTCGTCATGCAGCAGGACTGGCAGCCCGAGTCCGAGCACGGCGCCATGTACAACCTCGTCGGCGACGGCTACACCGTCGACACCGACAAGAAGACGGTCACCGGTCCCCTGGTCGTCAACGGCACCGACACCGGTGTCAAGATCGAGGTGCGCTCCGGCGGCCCCGCGGTCAACTTCCAGCCCGTCCCGGCCCTGATGTACCTCGACACCGACATCCTCATCGGTGCGGTCAACACCGACGCCGCGATCGTCGCGAACCCCGACCAGCCCACCGTCGCGGTGACCTCGCAGCTGACCTTCAGCCCGCAGATCCTCATGTGGGACCCGGCGAGCCACAACGGCGCGACGACGATCAAGGAGGCCGCGTCCGGCGGCGACCCGATCGTCACCTCCGGCGACGTCATCCCGAACCTCCTGCTCTCGCAGGGCATCATCACGAAGTCGCAGATCGACACGAGCTACGAGGGCACCCCGCAGCGCTTCGTCTCCGATCCGAAGATCCTGCAGCAGGGCTTCGCGACCGCCGAGCCCTACATCTACAAGAACGAGATCTCGCAGTGGGGCAAGGACGTCGGCTACCAGCTGCTGTCCGAGCTCGGCTACAACATCTACCCCGAGCCGCTCGCGGTGCGAAAGGCCGACGTCACCGACAAGGCCGACTGCCTGAAGAAGCTCGTGCCGATCATGCAGCAGTCGCAGATCGACTTCCTCAACGCGCCCGAGCACGGCAACGCCGTGATCCTCGACCTCGTCGAGAAGTACGACACGGGCTGGACCTACTCCGCGGGCGTCGCGCAGTTCTCCGTCGAGCAGCAGAAGAAGCTGGGGCTCGTCGCCAACGACAAGGCATCGGGCGTGTTCGGCCAGTTCGACCCCGACCGTATGGCGTCGATCGTGAAGGACTTCACGCCCTTCCTCGTCACCGCCGGCAGCATCACGCAGGCCGCCGCGTCGGCGATCGATCCGTCCGAGCTCTACACGAACCAGTTCATCGACACGTCGATCAAGATGAACTGACCGGCCTCACGACCGATGCCCTGACTCCCTCCGCGGGGTCAGGGCATCGGCGTGTTCTCAGAGCGTCGCGGTCACCCGCTCTGCCACCGCGTCCAGGCGGGCAGCGGCCTGCTCCGCCCGCTCCCCCGCGGCGCGCAGCCGCTGCAGGGTCGGAGCGTCAACTCCCGCAGCGGCGGCGCTCGTGGTGTTCCCACGGATGTTGACGGCGGTCGAGCGGATGCCGCAGGCGAGCATTCGCGCCGCGACGGCGACATCGGGGGCCAGGCGCGCCTCGCCGAAGCGCTCCAGCCAGAGGAGGGGCCCGTCCAGGGATGCCGCGAGTGCGACCAGATCGGCACCGACATCCGCAGCGGCGACGGTGGCGGTGCGCAGCGCCCCGTCACGCCCGGGGTCGTCGGTCGGGCGCCGGAAGGCGGCGACGAGCAGGCCCGACATCCGCCCGTCGTGCTCCGCGGCGGCGAGCGCTTCGCCGCGCACCCGGGTCGCCGTGGCGACGAGCTCCGCCGCCGCGTCTGCCCGAATGTACCCGGCCGCCATGGCGACCAGGGCGGCACCGGTGGCGATCACGATTCCGGCGGCGGCGCCCCCACCGGGATCGGGCACGGGCGCGGACAGCTTCTCCAGCCAGTCGTCGAGGCGGGAGGCGGCAAGCTCGGACATCGGCATGGGCCTCACTCTAGGGCCCGCGCACCGCGTGATTTCGCGCCGACATCGACGCACACGCGACCGTAACACCGGCGAAACGGCGGGCTCCTACAGTGGCATTGTTGGCGACACCAACATCGCCGGACCGGCCGCGACCGCGAGAGGAGCACCCGTGACCGCTTCTCTGCGCCTGCATGAGACGACACGGCGCTGCCCGAAACGCATGGTCCACGGGCCCTGCGGCGGTGTCACGATCGACGGCGGCTGCGAAGTGCCCGGCATCCGATGCTCGTTCGCCGATGACGCCGCGGTGCTGCGTCATCTGGAGTTCTCCACCGCAGAGGTGGACGCCCCGGTCGCCGCCCGCGACAGCGGCGACGCGCTGCCGGTCCTGCCGCGAGGAGAGGCGTCGACGGCGTTCGCGGCCCTGGTCGACGCGGGTGCGGTCATCACGGCCGACCTTCCGGTGCGCTCCGTCGACCCGGGCGTCATCACCGAGGCGGGCGTGCGACTGCGAGAGCTGACCGCCGTGATCGCCGGTGAGCCGCCCGGGCTGCGGGAGGCGCTCAGCCCGACCCACAAGGCGCTCCTGCTCGCCGCCGCCGGATCTCGCGTGGTGGCCGGTCTCACCTGCCGCGACCGCAACCGCGTCGCGCTCGAGGGAGAGCTCGCCGCCCTCGCCGACCTGGGCGTGTCCGGCGTGCTCGCCGTGACCGGCGATCACCCTGCCTCCACCGCCCTCCCGCAGGCGCAGCCGGTCTTCGACCTCGACGCGACACGTCTCGCGGCGCTCGCCCGCCGGGCCGGGCTCTTCGTCGCCGTGGCCGAACAGCCCTCCGCGCCGCCGGTCGACTACCGTCCCACCCGTCTCGCGCGCAAAGCGCACGCCGGGGCGGAACTCGGCATCCTGAACCTCTGCGGCGACCTCGCCGAGATCCGCCGCTTCACCGCCGCTCTGGCAACCACGGCGACTCCCGTGCCGGTTCTCGTGTCGGTTCCGGTGCTCACGTCGGCCGCGACGACCCGACGGCTGGCCGCGCTTCCCGGGGTCGGACTGCCGGACGAACTCGTCAGGGCGGTGGCCGGCGCCGACGACCCGGTCGAGTCGGGCATCGCCGCCGCCGTCGCCTGGGCGCACCGCGCACTCGCGATCCCCGGGGTCGTGGGCGTCCACCTGTCGGCGATCGCGGCTGGGGCCACCGAGCCGCCCGATCGGGCGGACGCTGCCGAACTCGCCGCGGTCGATGCTCTGGCGTCGGCAGCGGCGCGACTGCGGGCCGTGATCGCCGGCGAGACGGCGAGCATCGCATGAGCATCGTGACCTCCACGCCGGCGGCGCTGTCCAGCCGCGTCGCCGGGTGCCCGAAGTCGATGGCCTACGGTCCCTGCGGCGGTGTGAACGCCGACGGCACGTGCGAGGTGCACCCGACCCCGTGCGTGTTCCTCGCTCGCGAGCTGCCCGTACGCTGGACGGGCGCTGCGGCGCGTGCGACGGATCCGGAGGCCGGCTCCGGTGACCCGTCGACGGCATCGACACTCGCCGGGCGCGAGCTGGTCGCGATCGCGGCGCGGCGACCACTCGTGTTCACGGGCTTCCCCGTGCGCGCCTTGCGCGCCGACGCCGTCGGCGCGACGGCCGAGGCGCTGATCGGCAGCGTCGACGCCGTCCTGTCCGGCGACGCCGGACGCTCCCGCGTGCAGTTTCCTCCGTCCTACCGTGCGGTGCTGATCGGCGCGACCGGGCTGCGACTGTGGATGGGGTTCAACACCCGCGACCGCAACCGCACCGCGCTGGAGCGCGAACTGCTCTCGCTGCGGGCCCTGGGTATCGCCGGGGTGCACTGCGTCACGGGCGATCACACGCAGACGGGCGACCGCCCCGACGCACGCCCCGTCTTCGACCTGGAGTCCACCACGACGCTCCCGCGCGCGGCCGCCCTCGGGCTTCTCACCTCGTTCGCCGAGTCGCCCGCCGCCCCGCCCATCGCCGAACGCGGGGCACGCGTCGCCGAGAAGCAGCGCGCCGGAGGGAGGATGTGCCTCACGCAGTACGCCGGGGATGCCGAGGAGGTCGCCGCCTTCGTGGCGCTCTGCCGCGCGGCCGGCTCCGACGTGCCGGTGCTTCCCGGCGTTCCTCTCGTGGTCGATCGCGAGGGCGCTGAGCTGCTCGCCTCCTTCCACGCCGCGAAGCTGCCGTCCGGCTTCATCGATCGCCTCTTCGCCGCGCGCGACGTGCGCACGGAGGGCATCCGCCTCGCCGTCGAGTACGGACACGACCTGATCGCGACGGGCGACGTCGGCGGCGTGGTCATCGCCGGAGGTGCCCGACCCGGGGATGAGGCCGCCTACGCCGCAGACCTCGCCACGGTCGCACGCGAGCTCGGAGGCGGGTCGTGATCCGCTTCTCAGTGCGCTCCGGCGCTGCCTTCCTTGACGGTGAGGACCTGCACGCTCTCACCCGGATCGGTGCGCCAGCGGTGACGTATGCCGCCTTGGTAATACACGGCATCCCCCGCTTCCAGAGCGAACTCTTCGGCCTCCAGCACCACGACGAGTCGTCCCTGGAGCACGTAGACGAACTCCTCCTCGTCGTGCACCCACCACAGGTCCTCGGTGAAAGTCCCCGACATCACCATCGGCACGAAGCGCGGATGATCGCGGGCGAGCACCCGCATCGGGCTGCCCCCGGCATCCAGTGGCGTCGCTTCGCTCGCGCGGAAGACGTGGAAGCTGCCCGCGCCTCTCGGCGCCGCGTCGGCGTCGTCGGTCAGCAGCGCCTGCTGCGTGGTGCCCAGCGCCTGCGCGACGCGGAACAGCGACGTCATGCTCATCCGTTCCAGCCCGCGCTCGACCTGGCTCAGGAACGAGTGCGACAGCTCCGCCTGCACCGCGACCTGGGTGAGCGTCATCCCGCGACTCTGGCGCAGCGCCCGGATCCGGGCGCCCAGCGCCCGCGACGCGGATGCGGGCCCGTCGTCACCCGGGGCGCCACGGCGCGAGGAGGCGGCATCCGACATGACTGAAGACTATGACACACGAAAGGAAACCGAGATGACCGGCGCGACCCCCACCGACGTCCTCGATCCCGCGGCGACTGTCGCCGCGCCGACCCCCGACTACGCCGCCCTCGAGGCGGATCTGGCCGCCGCGCTCGGACCCCGCGGCATCTCCAGCGACCCGCGTCAGCGCGAGAAGGCATCGGTCGACGGCGCGCGCATGTCGCCGATCATCGCCGAGCAGCTTCCGCTCGGCGTCGCCGACCTCGTCGCCTTTCCCGCGGATGCCGAGCAGATCGCGGAGACCGTCCGCATCGCCGTGGCGCACGGTGCGCCCGTGACGCCGCGCGGAAAGGGCACCGGCAACTACGGACAGGCGATCCCCATGCCCGGCGGGCTCGTGCTCGACACCTCCCGCGCGCGGGCCGTGGTGGAGGTCGGCGACGGGTGGATCACGGCCGAGGCGGGCGCTCCGATGGCTACCCTCGAGCTCGCCGCCCGCCAGCACGGCCAGCAGCTGTGGATGTACCCCTCGACAGTGCACTCGACGCTCGGAGGGTTCCTCTCCGGCGGCTCCGGCGGCACCGGTTCGATCGCGCACGGCAGCAACCACGAGGGCTTCGTCGTGGCACTGGACGTCGTGACCCCGGCATCCGAAGGCGCGCTCGTGCACGTCGAGGGCGACGACGCGCTCGACTACGTGCACAACTACGGCACCGCGGGCATCATCGCGCGTGCCACGGTGCGCCTCGAGCCGATGAACGACTGGCGCGGGCTCTACGCGTCTTTCGAGGACTTCGCCGGCTCGATGTCGGTTCTCCAGCGTCTGGCGGCGCTGAGCCCGACCCCGCGGCTCGTCTCCGCCGATGATCCGCACGTGTCGGCCCAGCTTCCGCCGGACCCGGCTTTCCCGGAGGGGCGCAGCTCGCTGCGCACGATCATCGACGCGAGCCTCGTCGAGGAGGCCTCGCGCATCATCACGGCCGCTGGCGGCCGCATCGAAGACGTGCGCGAAGGCCCCCAGGTCTCGGCCGCGATCTCGGTGCTCAGCTACAACCACCCGATCGAATGGCTGCAGAAGTCCGAGCCCGGCGTCTACTTCCACGTCGAGGTGGGCGGCGACGCGCTCATCGATCGCCACGACGAGGTCATGGCCGTCTACCCCGGCGCGCACCTGCACATCGAGGCGACGGCGCTGCGTCCGATCGGCATGCTCGCCGGTGTCTACGAGAGCCCGGAACAGGTCGCCGACGGCATCGCCGCGCTCACCGCCCTCGGCGTGGGCGTCCACAGCCCGCACCAGTGGAACGTGGACTTCCGCCTGCCCGAGACGGTCGCACTCGCCCGCAGCACCGACCCGCGGGGCCTGCTCAACCCCGGCAAGCTCAACCCGGACTACGCCGGTCCGGTGAAGGGATCCATCCGATGACCGCCGCGTTCACGCCTCCGTTCACCCCGAGATCCCGCCACTGGGCCGACCTGTCCGGGCCTGCGCTCACGGCGGCGCTCACGGAAAGGTCGATCGCCGTCGTGCCGATCGGCGCGATCGAGCACCACGGCCCGCATCTGCCTCTGCGCACCGACGCCCTCGTCGCCGAGGCGATCGCCACCGCCGCGGTCGAACGGGTCGCCGCCGACGGCATCGACGCGTGGGTGCTGCCGACGATCAGCTACGCCAAGTCCGACGAACACCACTGGGCGCCCGGCACCGTCTGGCTCGAAGGCACGACGGTGCTGGAGACGCTGGTCGACATCGGCCGCTCCATCTCGATGACACCGGCCACGACCGTCGTGTTCGTCAACGGCCACGGCGGCAACGTGATGCTGCTCGGCTGGGCCAATCGCGAACTGCGCCGGCGCTTCGGCCTGCGCACGTTCTCGATGCCCGCGACCGCCGCCGGAGCCGGCGACGGTCGTGACGGCCGGCCCGACGAGAAGGGCCAGGGCATCCACGGCGGCTTCTCGGAGACCTCGCTGGTCATGCACCTCGCCCCTCACCTCGTCGCCCCCGAGATGCCGGCGCGGAACATCCCCGAACACATCGCGGGTCTCACCCACATCGGCTTCAACCGCAAGCCGGTGATGTTCGGCTGGACGAGCGACGACTTCGGCCCGGAAGGAGTGATCGGAGACGCGACCGGCGCGAACGCCGCGCACGGCAAGGAGCTCTACGAGCGCGGGGTCGACTTCGTGTGCGAAGCGCTCGCCGAGATCGACGGGTTCGTGTTCGGGTGACGGCTTCCTACGCTCCCGGCATCCCACCCGCGCCCGTGGTGATCGATCACGACAGCGACCCGGTGCAATCCGACACGCCCCTCGCCGACCCCCTCGCCCTCGCCCGCGAATGGCTTCCGGGTCCGGGCGAGGATCGCCTGCTGATGACGGTGTCCACCATCGGCCTCGACGGACTGCCCGACGCACGCACGACGATGCTGAGCGACTTCGACGGGGAACGATTCTTCTTCCACACCGACGCCGACAGCCGCAAGGCCGCCGAACTAGCCGCCGACCCCGGCGTCGCGCTCACGATCCTGTGGCCCGGGTTCACCCGCCAGCTGGTCGTGCAGGGCACGGCGTCACGCTCCTCGCGCGCCGAGTCCGACGAGGCGTATCGGCGGCGCTCGCCCTACCTCCAGCAGCTCGCGTGGCAGAACACTCCCGCTTTCGCGCAGCTGCCGCTCGCCGAACGGCGCGCACGCTGGGACGAGTTCCTGCGGGCGCACGGCGGTGCCGGCGACCCTTCCTTCACCCCGCCCGCGTCGTGGGCCGGATTCGCCGTCACGCCGCACCGCCTGGTGTTCTGGGTCTCGAACCCACTCGCCGCCAGCCGCCGCATCGCCTACACGCGCGACGCCGACAGCTGGATTCTCGCGGCGCTGCCCGGCTGAACCCGCCGCGTGGCGGGCGGGCGTTCGCCTGTCACGCGGCGAGCGACAGGTAGGGCTCCCATGCCGGCTCCGAGCGCTCGGTGCCGCGCACCGTCCACTGCGGTCCGCGCGGCGGCTGCGGCGCCCATCGCAGCTCCCACCCCATCTCCTGCGGGGTCCGATCGCCCTTCATGTTGTTGCAGCGCAGACAGGCGGCCACCAGGTTCTCCCACGAGTCGGCACCACCGCGCGAACGCGGCAGGACGTGATCGATGGTCGTGGCGCCCTTGCCGCAGTAGGCGCAGCGGTGGGCGTCGCGGCGGAGAACCCCGCGGCGGGTGACCGGCACTCGGCGCGCCCCGGGCACGCGCACGTACCGGGTGAGGACGATTACCGCCGGCCGGTCGCACGCCCCCCGGATGCCCCAGACGGGATTGCCGTCCATGCGTTCGATGACGGTCGCCTTCTCGTTCATGACGAGCACGAGGGCTCTCTTGAACGAGACGACGGCCAGGGGTTCGTATCCGGCGTTCAGCACCAGTGTGCGCATGCGCGTTCCTCTCGAACGGCCGTCGATGGCTTCGACGGCTCTCCGTTGTCGACGTCGCACAGGCGCGGCGGCGCGGGCACGAAAAAAGGCGCTGTCATGAAGACAGCGCCTTGAACCCACGACGAATGTCGTGGCAGTCGTGCACACGATGCCGAAGGACATAGCGGCCCAGCGCATTCACGGTTCGAATGCGAGGTCCTGTGTCCATGCGGCTCCCCCTCGGCTGTGCGAGCGTCGGGATCAGGCTAACGCACGCAGAAGCCGCCAGGGCGAATCAGAGGTGAACGGATGCCGCGTGTCTCCCGAAGGGAGCGGACGGAGCGAACGGCGTCAGTGGACGTTGGCGACGAGGAAGTCCTCGGCGTTGGTCCACGACCCGTTGACGTAGATCTCGAGGTGCAGGTGGGTACCGAACGCGCGGCCCGTGTCACCGACCTGACCGATGATCTGTCCGGCGCGCACGGTGTCGCCGACGACGACGCGGCGGGTGCCGTACGACATGTGGGCGTACAGCGAGGTCACCGTGTTGCCGCCGATGTTGTGGGCGATCTTGACGTAGACGCCCCATCCGGGACCGTCCTCGCTCGACTCGACCACGACGCCGTCGGCGATCGCATAGATCGGGGTGTACCGGTCGACCATGTAGTCCGTGCCCTTGTGACCCGGGTACGGCTCACCGAAGTGGTTGAAGAACGGCAGCGGACGAACGACGGAGCCGGCCGGAGCGATGGTCTCGGCGAGCGAGCCGGAGTAGACGGAGGCATCGGCCGAGGCGGTGGATGCCGCCGCGATGCGGGCCGCCGCGGCAGCCTTCGCGGCATCCTCGTTCTTCTTGGTCTGGATCTCCTCGGGCGTCGTCGCCGAGTAGCTGTCGCGTGCCAGCGCGGCCGGCGTCGCCTCGGACGCGATGACGAGCGCCTGCGCGTTCTCCGCGGCGACCTGCTGGAGCGTGACCGCTTCGGCGGAATTAGAGCTCGAGGCGGCGAAGGCGGGAGCGATCGCGACCGTGGCGATCAGACCGCCGACGGCGGCGACCGTGATGAAGCTGCGGACGGGATGGCCTTTGCGGCGCGCTCGTCGCGGCGTCGCGGACCTGGCGACGGCCGCCTCGCGCACGGCGGGGGCGGAGCCCGCAGCGCGGGTCACGGCGGCGCGCTGCGCGCGACTGCGGCGGGTGGGTGTCGTCGCTTCGGACTCGGGAATCTCCTGCGACGGGTCGTACTGTTCAGCCAATTGTCCTCCGGCGCCTCTGCGATCCCGCTCGGGACGGCTCGCTGGTTCGTCGGCACTCGGTGTCAGGGCACAGATGTACGGGTGTCACCGCGCGAACGACGAACCGATGAGGCAATCCGTGCGGAGGTCCGTGGCGGGCTTCTCGCCACGTGGACTTTTCGAGGCTACCGGAAGGTAACGAATAAGTCACGCACAGGTGTTCATGCCCAGGCGCTTCCCGGGTGACGCTCAGGCGTGCGGCACGGCATCGACGAGGAAGATGTGCGAGGCGACCTCGACCGGCAGCTCCAGTCCATCCGCCTTGTCCGCCATCTGCACCAGCACGTAGCCCTCGCTGAAGCGGAAGTCGCCGACGCCTCCCGGCACGACGCCGGCGTCGCGGAGCTGCTCGAGGAGTTCGGGATCGACCTGCACCGGCTCGGCGAGGCGCCGGACGGTGCCGCGCACGGGACCGCCCGTCTGGTTGAGCAGGCGCACCAGGCCCACCACGCCGTCGTCGAAGGTGCGGGCCGGAACGTCGCCCAGCTGGTCGAGCCCGGGGATCGGGTTGCCGTAGGGCGACTCGGTGGGATGACCGAGCAGCTCGATCAGGCGACGCTCGACGAGCTCGCTCATCACGTGCTCCCAGCGGCAGGCCTCTTCGTGCACGTACGCCCAGTCCAGACCGATCACGTCGCTGAGCAGACGCTCCGCCAGGCGATGCTTGCGCATGACGTCGACGGCCTTCTGCCGCCCGGGCGTCGTGAGCTCGAGCGAACGGTCGTCGGAGACCACGACGAGACCGTCGCGCTCCATCCGCCCGATCGTCTGCGACACGGTCGGACCGGAATGTCCGAGACGCTCCGAGATGCGCGCGCGCAGGGGGACGATGCCCTCCTCCTCGAGCTCGAGGATGGTACGCAGGTACATCTCGGTGGTGTCGATCAGATCGGTCATGGGCAGGCCTCGCGCACGTTCGTGGGTGTCTTCTCAGCCTATCCGTTTCTTACGGCGACGCGGCGGGGCGCCGGCGGCGCTGACCCTAGAATCGGGAGCATGGCCCACGTCACGCTGCCCCGCGAGATCCTGCCCGCCGACGGTCGCTTCGGTTGCGGACCGTCCAAGATCCGGCCGGAGCAGCTCGCTGCCCTGGCGGGCCCCGGCGCGGTGCTGATGGGGACCTCGCACCGGCAGGCTCCGATCAAGAACCTCGTCGGCCAGGTTCGCATGGGACTCAGCGACCTGCTGCGTCTTCCCGACGGCTACGAGATCATCCTCGGCAACGGCGGCTCGACGGCGTTCTGGGACGCGGCCGCGTTCGGTCTCATCGAACGTCGAGCGCAGAACCTCGTCTTCGGCGAGTTCGGCGGCAAGTTCGCCGCGGCGGCCGCGGCCCCGTGGCTCGACGCGCCCGACGTGCGCAAGGCGGATGCCGGAACGCGCACGGTCGCCGAGGCGGTCGAGGGCGTCGACGTGTACGCCTGGCCGCACAACGAGACCTCCACCGGCGTCGCGGCACCCATCTCCCGTGTCTCCGGTGACGAGGGTGCCCTCACGGTGATCGATGCGACGAGCGCGGCCGGCGGCATCAACTTCGCCGTCTCGCAGACCGATGTCTACTACTTCGCCCCGCAGAAGAACCTCGGCTCCGACGGCGGACTGTGGTTCGCGGCGGTCTCCCCCGCCGCGATCGAGCGCATCGAGCGCGTCGCGGCATCCGGTCGCTACATCCCCGAGTTCTTCAGCCTGAAGAACGCTCTCGACAACTCGCGACTCAACCAGACGCTGAACACCCCCGCGGTCGCCACCCTCGTCCTTCTGGACAAGCAGCTCGAATGGATCAACGGCAACGGGGGCCTCGGCTGGGCCGCGGCCCGCACGGCGCAGTCCTCGCAGGCTCTCTACCAGTGGGCCGAGAGCTCGCCGGTGGCCACCCCGTTCGTCGCCGATCCCGCCGACCGCTCCCCCGTCGTTGTCACCATTGACTTCGATGAGAGCGTGGATGCCGCGGCCGTCGCCGCCAGCCTGCGCGCCAACGGCATCGTCGACACCGAGCCGTACCGCAAGCTCGGACGCAACCAGCTGCGCATCGCGACGTTCGTCTCGATCGAGCCCGACGATGTCCGCCAGCTCATCAAGGCGATCGACTACACCATCGAGCACATGCAGGCCTGAGGCCCGCAGGGCCGCGCCGCCGGCTCAGGCCAGCGGTGAGGGCCGCGGATCGAGCACGGCCGCGACGATGGCCTCGATCGCGAATTCGGATGCCGTCCCGAGATCGAGCGCATCGGGCTCGAGCAGCCACTGCACCTGCAGTCCGTCCATGACGGCGAGGATGGCGGCGGAGGCATCGGCGATCCGGTGCGGGGCGGTCACACCGCGCTCCGCGCAGACGACGGCGAACGCGTGCGCGACCTCGGCCCGGAGCGTGCGGTAGCGGCGCTCGAAGAACTCGCGACCCGGGTGATCGTCGGTGACCGATTCCGCGGAGAGCACGGCGTAGGCCTGCACGATGCCGGCACGCTGGGCGTTCAGGAACGCCGTGCGCACGAGATGGCGAAACAGCGGCATCCCATCGGGGATGTGCTGATCGTCCAGATGTGCGACATCCGAGGCATCGCGATGCTTGAGCACTTCGAGCAGCAGCTGATCCTTCGAGCCGAAGTGGTGCAGGATGCCGGCGTGGGTCATTCCGACCTGCTCCGCGATGTCGCCGAGCGTCCCGCTCGCGAAGCCCTTGCTGCCGAAGATCTCCACCGCGGCGTCGAGGATTTCGCGACGTCGCGTCAGCGTCTCGGGGCGATTGCGCGTCTGGCGCTTGTCGACGGGCATGCGCGTCCGGTCTCCGTTCTTCCGTTATCGAACCGTAGCCTATGGGGCGTTTGCAGTTTTACTTACTGACAAGTAAGTTACCCATCGTCGACCTCGAAGGCGAGGACGTCCATCACAAGGAGAAACAATGAGGTTCAAAAAGCATGTGATCGCGGGCGCCACCGCTGTCCTCCTCGGAGCTCTCGTGCTCAGCGGCTGCGCGGGCGGGACGTCCGGCGGCAGCAGCGCGAGCACCGGTTCGCTCACGATCGCCAAGCCCGACGGCGCCGCCGTGCTGGCCACCCAGATCAACAACCCGTTCATCACCACGGGCTCCGGCATGTCGCTCGGCTACGACCGCATGATCTACGAGCCCCTCGCCTTGGTGAACCCCGTCGGCAAGAACGAGACCACACCCTGGCTCGCCGACAAGGTGGAATGGAACGCCGACTACACCCAGCTGACCGTGCACCCCCGCGCGGGCGTGAAGTGGAGCGACGGCCAGGACTTCACCGCCGACGACATCATCTTCACCTTCACGATGATCAAGAACACACCGGCTCTCGACCTCGCCGGACTCAAGCTGTCGAGCATCGCGAAGGACGGCGATAACGTCGTGCTCTCCTTCAGCGAGTCGAAGTTCGTCAAGCAGGGTGACGTCCTGCAGACCGCGATCGTTCCCGAGCACCAGTGGAAGGGCATCGCGGACCCGTCGAAGGACGCCGTCAAAGACGCGATCGGCACCGGCCCCTACACGGTCAAGAGCTTCTCGTCGCAGGGTGTCGTCCTCTCCGCCCGCACGGACTACTGGGGCGGGACCGTCCCCGTGGCCGAGCTGAAGTACCTGGAGTACAACGACAACACCGGTCTGCTGCGTGCGCTGCAGACCAAGGAGGTCGACTGGGCGCAGATCTTCATCACCGACTACCAGACGAACTACGTCGACAAGGACCCGCAGCACAACGTGTTCTGGGGCGCCAACGTGCTGAGCCCCGACATGATCGTGGTCAACACGACGAAGGCCCCGTTCAACGACGTCGCCTTCCGCAAGGCCGTCAACATGGTCATCGACCGCAAGGCCCACGCCGAGAAGGCACGCAGCAATGCGGGCCCCGAACTGACGAACGTCACCGGCATCCCGCAGCCCACCGGCGACCAGTACATCGCCCCCGAGTACAAGGACCAGAACTTCACGATCGACGTCGACGGCGCCAAGAAGGTGCTGACGGACGCCGGCTACACGTGGAAGGACGGCGCCCTGATGGACCCGTCGGGCGCGCCCGTGTCCTTCACGCTGCAAGACCCGCAGGGATGGAACGACTACGTCACCGGCATCCAGCTCGTGGCGACGCAGGTCAAGAACACGCTCGGCGCGGACGCGAAGGTCGCCACCCCCGATGCCAACACCTGGTTCGGCAACCTCTCCTCGGGCAACTTCGACGCGGCACTGCACTGGAGCGGATCGGGCTCCAACCCGTGGCACATCTACGACGACGTCATGAACGGCGCGTACCTGCAGCAGGCCTCGGGCGGTCAGGTCTCGGACAACTTCGGGCGCTACGACAACCCGACGGCGACGGCGCTCCTGCAGAAGTACGCGAGCGCCTCGGATGACGCGACCCGAACCGACACGTTGAACCAGATCCAGAAGATCTTCGTCGAGGACGTGCCTGCCATCCCGATCGGAACCCACCCGACCCTTGGCGAGTACAACACGCGCAGCTTCGTCGGATGGCCGAGCGAAGACAACCAGTACGCGACGGCGGACCCGACGGCGCCGTCCGCCGTGCAGGTCGTGATGAAGCTCACACCGGCCAAGTAGGCGCGGGCTCCGATCAGCATTCCTGCCTCACGCTCGGGCGGACGGCACGCCATCGCGGCGACCGTCCGCTCGAGCCTCAGGAGAACCCGAAAGCACGAGCAGATGACAGACACCCTTCTGACCATCGACGACTTCTCGGTCGTCTACGACGTGGACCCGGCCGTCACCGCCGTCGCGAACGTGAGTCTCGAGATCCGCCGCGGCGAGATCGTGGGCCTGGCCGGCGAGAGCGGTAGCGGCAAGACGACCCTTGCCTACGGCATCCAGCGACTGCTGAAGCCGCCCGCCGTCATCACGAGCGGCCGTGTCGTCTTCCACGACGAGTCCGGACTCGACATCGACGTCAACACGCTCGACGCCGAGCAGATGCGTCGCTTCCGGTGGGACAAGATCTCGATGGTCTTCCAGGGCGCGATGAACGCGCTGAACCCGGTCAGCACCATCGGTGCGCAGCTCGACGACGTCTTCGTGGTGCACCGGCCGTCGATGAGTCGGGCCGAGCGGCGTGCCGCGGTGATCGACCTCCTCGAGACGGTCAAGGTCGGCGCCCAGCGACTGCGGTCATACCCGCACGAGCTGTCCGGAGGCATGCGACAGCGCGTCATGATCGCCATGGCCCTCGCACTGCGCCCCCAGCTGATGGTCATGGATGAGCCCACGACGGCTCTCGACGTTCTCGTGCAGCGTGAGATCCTTCGGCAGATCTCCCAGCTGCGCCACGAGTTCGGCTTCTCCGTGATCTTCATCACCCACGACCTCCCGCTCCTGCTGGAGATCAGCGACCGGATCGCGATCATGCGGGAAGGCGAGATCGTCGAGCTCGCCACGGCCGAGCAGATCTGGTCCGATCCGCACCACGACTACACACGCACGCTGCTGCGCTCCTTCCCGCGCCTCACCGGAGACAAGGGGGTGGTGGCACGATGACGACGCTCGACGTCGCCGGTGTCACGAAGATCTACAACGTGCGCGGCGCGGGACACATCACCGCGCTCGACGATGTCAGCTTTCGCCTGAGCGCCGGCCAGACGATCGGACTCGTCGGTCAGTCCGGCAGCGGCAAGTCCACCATCGCGAAGATCCTCACCCAGCTCGAAGTGCCCACGCGCGGCGAGGTGCTGCTGGACGGGCGTCCCATCCCCCGCCGCGGCGCGGGCCTGCGCGCCTATCGGCAGAAGCTGCGGATGGTCTTCCAAGACCCCTTCGCCTCCCTGAACCCGTCGCACACGATCCGTCACCACATCGAGCGCCCGTTGCGGCTTGACCGCGTGGTGGCGCGCGGCGAGACGGATGCCGAGGTGCGCCGCCTGCTGGAGCGTGTGCGCCTCGACCCCGACGTCGTCATGGAGCGGCGTCCCCACGAGTTGTCCGGCGGCCAGCGTCAGCGCGTCGCCATCGCGCGCGCCCTGGCCTCGCGTCCGGCCCTGCTCATCGCCGATGAGCCGGTGTCGATGCTCGACGTGTCGATTCGTCTCGGTGTGCTGAACCTCCTCGCCGATCTCCAGCGCGAGGAGGGTCTGGGGGTGCTGTACATCACGCACGACCTGGCGACGGCGCGCCACTTCAGCGACGAGATCATGGTGCTCAATCAGGGCCGCGTCGTCGAGCGGGGAACCGCGGACGACGTCATCCTCCGGCCGCGCGATCCCTACACGCGGGAGTTGCGTGCGGCATCTCCCGATCCGGAGGAGTTCTTCCGCAGACGAGCGGCTGCGGCCGCCGGAGGTGAACGATGATCAGCGACATCTCGACCGTCGATCCCACGCTCGTGGGCACGACCGCGACCCGTGCCGAACGGGGACGCATGCGGGTTCCGTGGCGTTTCATCGGCGGCAGAGTGCTGTTCTACGCGTTCACGGCGTGGGCGGCCATCACGATCAACTTCTTCATCCCGCGCATGATGCGCGGCGATGCGGTCACCGCGTACATGGCGCAGGCCCGTGGACAGTTGCAGCCCGAGGCCGAGAAGGCGCTGCGGTTGATGTTCGGCCTCGACTCGTCCACGACGCTGTGGGATCAGTACGTCAACTACTGGGGGATGCTGCTGCGGGGCGACCTGGGAATCTCCATCTCCAGCGGCATGGCCCCCGTCGGCGACGTGATCGGCTCGGCACTGCCCTGGACGCTGGGTCTGGTCGGCACGGCGACCATCCTCTCCTTCGTCGTGGGAACCGTGCTCGGCGCGGTCATCGGATGGCGACGAGGAGGACGGCTCGACGTGCTCGTGCCGATCACGACGTTCCTCGGAACGGTGCCGTACTTCTGGCTGGGCCTCATCTTCATCGCTGTGTTCTCGACGCTTCTCGGGTGGTTCCCCGCCGGGCACGCCTACGAGTTGGGCGTGGAGCCGGGCTGGAATGCGGAGTTCATCGGCCAGGTGGTCTCGCATGCCGCTCTTCCGGCGTTGACGATCGTCATCGCCTCTCTGGGCGGTTGGGTGCTCGGTATGCGCAACATGATGCTGACGGTGCTCGACGAGGACTACATCACGGTCGCCCAGGCGAAGGGCCTGCCCGACCGCCGCGTGCTCTGGCGCTACGCGGCACGCAACGCGGTACTCCCCCAGATCCAGAGCTTCGCGTTGGCGCTCGGCTTCATCGTCGGCGGCACGCTGGTGATGGAGATGGTCTTCTCCTATCCGGGTATCGGCTTGCTGCTGCTCAACGCCACCAACGCGAAGGACTACGCCCTCATGCAGGGGATCTTCCTGGTGCTGGTTCTCGCGGTGCTGATCGCGAACATCCTGGCGGACATCGCGTACGCCATCCTCGACCCCCGCGTCCGAGAGACGGAGGCCTGACCATGTCGATCCCCGAAACCGCCGCGGTGCTCACCGCGTCGCCGTCCGCGCCGCCCAGACGCACGTTCCTGCGCCAGCTCCGAGCGTCGGTGGCGATGTTCGCGAACCCGAAGTCGGCGACCGGCCTCGTGATCCTCGCCGTCTTCGTGCTCGTCGCGATCTTCGCGCCCGTGATCGCTCCCTACGATCCGACGGCGCAGAATCTGAGTGCGACCCTGCAGCCTCCGTCCGCTCAACATCTGCTGGGCACGACGCACATCGGCGAGGACGTGTTCAGCCAGATCGTCTACGGCACCCGCGGCGTGCTGATCGTCGGCTTCCTCGCGACCATCATGGCCACGGTCGTCGCCATCCTGGTGGGGGTGACGGCGGGCTACCTCCGCGGCTGGAAGAGCGAGTCGCTCTCGGCGCTGTCGAACGTGTTCCTGGTGCTTCCGGCGCTGCCGCTGATGATCATCATCGCCTCACAGTTCCAGGACCCCCCGCTCGTGCTCATCGCCGCCGTCCTGGGATTGACCGGGTGGGCATGGGGCG
>NZ_BADB01000151.1:0-1091 GCF_000333415.1 Microbacterium sp. B24
GGCACTGTCCGCGCTGCGGGAGATCACGCCGGCGGCGACGATCGGCGAGCCCGCCGGATACACGGTCGAGGCGGACGGTGTCGTGTCGTTGCGCTTCGCCACCACGATGGAGGGCTACCCCGGCTGGTTCTGGACGGTGAGCCTGGCCGTCGTCGACGACGCCGAGCCGACGGTGCTCGAGGCCGAGCTCCTACCGGGCGAGGGTGCGCTCTTGGCTCCGGAGTGGGTGCCGTGGGCGGTTCGTCTGGCGGAGTATCAGGCCGCGCAGGCGGCGCTGGCCGCCGAACGCGGTGTCGAGGCCGAAGACGCCGAGGGCGTCGACGACGATGAGTCCGACGAGGAACTCGACGACGACGACCTCGACGACGTGGATGATCTGGATGCCGCCGACTTCGACGACGACGGATCGCCGATCCTGCACGCCGGTGACGTCGACGGCGTCGACATCGACGTGCTGGACGACGATTCCGACGAGGACGAGGACGACGAGGACTAGCGGCGTTTCGTCTCGTGCCGGGGGCGCTCGCTCAATGACCGGGCGTCAGAGCACGACGTGGAACCGTGCGCTCTGCAGGACCTCGTCGCGCGATGACGGACCGACCAGCAGGTCGAAGGCGCCGGGCTCGACGATCCGCTCACCACGGGCATCGACGATGGTGCAGGCGCGCACGGCGACGGCGAGTTCGACGGTGCGCTCCTCACCCGCACTTCGCCACCAAGAACGATCTGGTCCAGGAGCTCTATCTTGAGGTGCAGCGCGGCCATCGCGCTGCGGCGGTTCCGGCTCTCGTCGATGCGGACGACCTCGTCGACCGCATCGCGATCGTGTACCGCACGGGGCTCGACCAGCTCACCGCGTACCACGACCACGCCGCAGAGTTCCTCTCCGCCGCCGTCTCGCCGCGCTCGGAGATTAATCCTCTCGCCGAGGCGTCCGGCGAGGCCCGGGCCATCACGGAGGGCCTGTTCGCGGAGGCGGTGCACGGGGCGCGTTCGGGCACGGTCCCGAAGGACCTCGCTGAGGCGCTGCCCACGGTGCTCTTCCTCGCGCACCTGTTGCGGCGCTCTTCTGGGTCTATGACCGCTCGAAG
>NZ_BADB01000150.1:0-1983 GCF_000333415.1 Microbacterium sp. B24
ATTCGAGCTCGGTCCCGGGGATCCTCTAGAGTCTGACCCGCGCGACGGCGCGTCACCCGAACAGCAGCGCACGGCCCGGCTCGCGCAGGATGTCACCGACCGTCGTCAGAAAGCGCGATGCCTGCTCGCCGTCGACGAGTCGGTGGTCGAACGACAGGCTCAGCGTCATCACGTCACGCAGCGCGATGTCGCCCTCGTGCTCCCAGGGCCGACGCCGGACCGAGCCCAGCCCGAGAATCCCCGCCTCGCCGGGATTCAGAATGGGCGTACCCGCGTCGATCCCGAAGACGCCGAAGTTGGTGATCGAGAACGTGCCACCGCTGAGCGCGGCCGGGCTCGTGCGTCCCGCGCGCGCCGTCTCGGCGAGACGGGCGATCTCGTCGGCGAGATCGACCAGACCGAGCCGGTCGGCGTCGGCGACATGCGGGACGATGAGGCCACGCTCGGTCGCAGCCGCGATGCCGAGATTCACGTAGTGGTACTGCACGATCTCCGCGGCGTCTTCGTCCCACGCCGCATTCAGGGTCGGCTCGACGCGCAACGCGAGACACACGGCTTTCGCGGCCACCGCCATGATGCCGATGCGATGTCCGTCGAGTCGGCGGTCGGCGCGCAGGTTCGCCACGAAGCGCGTGGTCTCGGTGACGTCGACCTCCAGGAAGGTCGTGACGTGAGGCGCTGTGAAGGCGCTGCGCACCATCGCCGCCGCCGTGTGCTTGCGGACGCCGCGGATCGGCACCCGCGTCTGCCGCTCGGCGCCGTCCCGCCCGGTGCCCGCCGGCGACACCCGTCCCGCATCCGCGGGCGACGCACCCGATGCGGCGGGAGTGCGGTCGGCGAGAAAGCGGTCGACGTCTTCGCGTCGGATGATTCCCGTGACTCCGGAGGCCTCGATGAGTGCGAGATCGACGCCGTGCGCACGCGCGTAGGCGCGCACGGGCGGGGTCGAGCGGGGACGCTCGTCACGCACATCGTCTCGCAGCGGTGTCACCGCATCGTGCGGGGCGTCGTGCAGGACCTGCGCGGCGATCGTCGGAGTGGCCTCACGATCTTCGTCGGTGCCCGCGAGCACGCGGGCGCGGCGTCGGGGGCGCCCCGCCGCGCGTGGCGCCGCGCCGTAACCGACGAGATTCGGCAACGAGGGCTCCGGCTCCACGTGCCCGGCCGGCGCGGACGTCGCCTCGGGCACGTCGCCGGACGGGGAGTCGGCGGCCTCGACCTCGAACGCGATCAGGGGGGACCCCACCTCCACGACGTCACCGGCTGCCGCGTGCAGCGCGCTGACCGTCCCCGCGAAGGGCGAGGGCAGCTCCACGATGGCCTTGGCGGTCTCGACCTCCGCGATGGGCTGGTTCAGATGCACGTCGTCACCTTGGGCGACGAGCCACTGGACGATCTCCGCCTCGGGCAGCCCCTCGCCGAGGTCGGGAAGGAGGAACTCCGCGATCATCGTTCCACCCCCGCCGCCGACGTGAGGCTGTTCGGCCGGTCGAGAACGCGATCGACGGCGTCGAGGATCCGATCGAGGTCGGGCAGGTGGTGCTTTTCCAGCTTGGCCGGCGGATACGGGATGTCGTGTCCCGTCACACGCTGCGGGGGTGCTTCGAGATAGTGGAAGCACTGTTCGGTGATGCTGGCGACCACCTCGGCACCGACGCCGGCCTCCCCCGCCGCCTCATGCGTAACCACGACGCGACCCGTCTTGCGGACGGATGCCGCGACCGTGCGGTAGTCGACGGGTGAGAGCGAACGCAGGTCGATGACCTCGATGGAGATGCCGTCGTCCTCGGCGGCGAGCGCGGCATCCAGCGCCGTCGCGACCTGCGCGCCGTAGGCGATCAGCGTGACGTCGGAACCTTCTCGCTCGACGCGCGCGAGACCCATCGGAGCCGCATCGGCCACGTCGCCGTCGAGATCGACCTCGCCCTTCGTGTGATACAGCCGCTTGGGCTCGAAGAAAACCAGACTCTAGAGGATCCCCGG
>NZ_BADB01000149.1:0-2836 GCF_000333415.1 Microbacterium sp. B24
CGCCCTCGTGATCGCGGAGGTCGTCTCTGCACTGCGCGATCTGCTGGACGCCGGCATCCCGGTGGTGGCCTACAACGCCCCGTTCGACTTCTCGCTGCTCAAATACGAGGCGCTCCGACACGGCATCCCGCCCATCCTGGAGCCCTCGCCGGTCATCGATCCCCTCGTGCTGGACAAAGCACACGACCGCTTCCGTCGCGGCAAGCGCACCCTCGAAGCCGTCGCGGCGCATTACGCCGTGCCGCTCGTCGGCGCGCACGACGCGGCCGCCGACGCGATCGCGGCGGGCCGGGTCGCACAGGCGCTGGCACGACGGTTCGAGCTCGACGCGCCCGTCCACGAGCTGCACACCCGTCAGATCGGGTGGGCACGCGCGCAGGCCGACAGCCTCACCGATTACTTCATCCGCATCGGCCGGATCGACCCCGACGACCGCCTCGACGGCAGCTGGCCGATCCGCTGATCGACCGCTCGCGTCGTGGTGGGCGTTCGACGCCCACCACGACGAAAGCCCCGCCGGAGCGGGGCTTTCGCGGGATTCGGATTACTTGCTCGAACCGCCGAAGTTCTTAGATGGCACCTAAGAGCGTTACTTCTCAGGCACTCCCCGCCCCCGAGGCGGTCTCCTCTTCCATGACCCCCTCTCCCGCCCGGCCTAGAGCCGTTCTCTACGTCCGCCTCTCGAAGGAAGCCGCGACCTCGACCTCGATCGCCGGGCAGACCGATGACCTCGCCGTCATCGCAGAGCGCGCGGGCTGGGACGTCGTCGAGACCTTCACCGACAACGGCAAGTCGGGCGGCAAGGATCGCGAGAATGCGCAAGCCGCCTACGACCTGTGGGCGCGCGGCGACGCCGATATCCTCGCGGTCTACGCCTACGACCGATGGAGCCGCATGGGCATTAAGACCCTCGCCGCCCTCATCGAGGTAGTCGACGCTCGCGCCCGCACCGCTCACCCCGCGGTCTTCATGGCGGTCCGCGAGGGTATCGAGTCGACTCAGCCCGACTGGCAACTTCGCGCGGCCTTCGCGGCCGATATGGCGAAGCGCGAGCGTGACCTCGTCTCCGCCCGTCAGATCGCCGCGCGGAGCCGCATGCGCCGCCAGGGACGCAAGGCCGGGCACGGCATCCCGCCCTTCGGCTACCGGACCGGCCCGCACCCGACGCTCGCGGTAGGGCGCGGCCTCCACGTCATCCCCGAGGAGGCCGACGTCATCCGCGAACTCGCGGAGCGGCTCATCGCGGGCGAGTCGACCGTGAAGCTGGCCGAGGAGCTTACGGTCCGCGGCGTCGCGAAGGCCCGGTCCGCGGCGCGTGCCGCCCGCCTCGCCGGTCTCCCCGAGGAGGGCCTCGATCGCGGAAAGTGGATCGGCTCGCATATGCGGACCCTCATGACCTCCGACCACCTCCTCGGGCGGGTATCGCACAACGGCGCTCCCGTCTTCGGCGAGGACGGGCAACCCCTCGCCCCCTTCGAGCCGATCCTCTCGCTCGAGACGGTCCTCGCGCTCCGTGCGCGCTTCGACGCGAGCGCCCGGGGCGAGGTCAAGCGCCGCGCCGCGGGCCTCCTCTCGAAGATCGCCCATTGCTCGGGATGCGGCTATCCGCTCTACCCGCGGCGCACGTCCGTCAGCGAGCGCAACCCCGAAGGGCACATCAACTACGGATGTTCCTCCCAGGGGAGCGGGATCACATGTCCGCGTAAGACGTACATGTCCGCGCGAAAGCTCGACGCCGAGGTAACCGCCCGCTACCTCGCGGCCCGCGGGGATGCCCCGGAGACGCGCTACGTGCGCCGTGTGGACGATCAGGGGGCCGGGGCGGAGCTCGCGGAGGTGGAGGCCCGTCTCAAGGAGCTAGCGGGGCGTCTGGCGGCGGCCGACGACGAGGAAGAGGCCGACGCCCTGACCGGCTCGATGCTCGCCCTGAAAGCCCGTCGTCGCGCGCTCCGCGAGGTCGCCCCGACCGTCGTCGAGGACGTCGTCTTCACGGGGCGTACCTACCGCGAGGCGTGGGAGGCCGCACGCGACGACGACGAGCGGCGGCGCATGCTCCTCGTGGTCATCGACCACGTCGTCGTTAATCCCGTCGGCTCGCCGGAGCGCGTCTCGATCTACTGGAACGACTTCGACACGGCCGCCTGAACGACGCCGGAGCGTGGCCGGGCGGGGCGTCGGTGCCCACGATCGGCCCCGAGGATGACGAAGTGACGAAACGAACGTCATTTCCTATTACTTCTACGAGTGTGTGTCTCTCTCAAGCAAGGAATAGGAAATGACGTTTCTTTCGTCATTTCGTCATTCCCGTGCGCAGCCAACGCCTGTGAGGCGGTCTTCTCCTACGTCACAACTTTCGAGTTGGGGCAGCCCCCGCCACTCATAGGAAGAGACCAACCGTGCCCAACCCCAACCTCAGCGCCGCCGCGGCTCGCATCCGTGAGGCCTCCGTCACAGACCTCGCCTCCGTGGCCGCCGGCCTCGCGCCCGTGCCCTCCGCCGTCCGCGACGCCGTCGACTTCGCCGACGAGGTCATCGGCGCCGCGCTCAACGTTCGCTACCCGGCGCCCGTGCCCGACTTCCTCGCAATGGCTTTCGAGGACTCCGGCAGCCTCCGAGCCCTGACCGAGCAGCCCGAGCCACCCCTCCTCGCGATCAGCCTTGAAGGCGATCGTCTCGCCCGGTTCGTCGACGGTATCGCCCTCCTCGCACTGTGACCGCCCGGCCCTCAGCGACTATCCCGCCGAGGTGCCGCGTGTGCGGCGGCCCCGTGCCCTACTCGGGGCGGGGTCGCATCCCCTCGACGTGTTCACCCGAGCACCGGCTCAGGCCCGTGCCG
>NZ_BADB01000148.1:0-4338 GCF_000333415.1 Microbacterium sp. B24
ACGGCGCCGACGCCTCCCGCCCAGGGGATGCGGATTGTCAGCGGCATGCGAACGCGCCCGCGCGTGCGGTAGTGCAGCTTGCCACCTGACAGACGATCTGGTCGAAGGCCGGGTACACGAACCCGTCGAACTGGATCTCCACGACGGGGCGAAACCNGCGCATCGCGAGTCCGACCGCCGTGCCGACGATGCCGGACTCTGCGAGCGGGGTGTCGATGACGCGCGTGGGGCCGAACTCATCGAGGAGGCCGTCGGTGATGCGGAACACGCCGCCGAGGCGGCCGATGTCCTCGCCCATCACGATCACACGCTCATCGGCTGCCATGGCCCGGTGCAGGCCCGCCGTCAGCGCCGCGCCCATCGTCAGCGCCGTCATCGCGCACTCCCCGCCTCGGCGGCGAACGAGTCCAGATACGCCGCAAAACGCGCGCGCTGATGCTCGAGGCCGGTGTGCGGTTCGCAGTACACGTCATCGAAAACCTCGATCGCCGGCCGGGTGCGCGCCGTGAGCACCGCCTCACGCATCTGCGCGGCGAGCCCGTCGGCCTCCCTCCCGATCGCGGCGATCGTCTCATCGTCGAGGTCACCGGCGGCGCGCAGGAACGCCTCCACGCGCGTCAGCGGGTCGCGCGCCCGCCACGCCTCGAGTTCTTCGCGATCCCGGTAGCGCGTGGGGTCGTCCGAGGTGGTGTGGGGACCCATGCGATACGTCACGGCCTCGAGGAACACGGGACCTCCACCGCGACGGGCGTGCTCCAGCGCCCAGCGCATCGCCGCGGTGCACGCCAGCACATCGTTGCCATCCACCCGCATGCTGGGGATGCCGAAGCCGGGGGCGCGACCCGCGATCGGGAAGCGCGACTGCACCGCGACCGGCTCGGAGATCGCCCACTGGTTGTTCGAGCAGACGAAGACGACGGGGGCCGTGAACGACGACGCGAACACCATCGCCTCGTTGACATCGCCCTGGCTTGACGCTCCGTCGCCGAAGTAGGTCACCGCCACCTGATCGCCACGATCGCGCTGGATACCCATCGCGTATCCGACGGCATGGAGGGTCTGGGCGCCGATGATGATCTGCGGCGATGCCAGGCGGAGCTCGAAGGGGTCGTATGTGGAGTGCACCTCGCCGCGCCAGGCGAGAACGAGGTCGGCGGGCACTCCGCCGCGAAGGATCGCGATGCTCAGCTCGCGGTAGCTCGGAAAGAGGAAGTCGTCGGCGCGGCAGGCGCGCGCCGTCCCGACGGCGATCGCCTCCTGTCCCTGAGCAGGCGCCCACAGTCCGAGGTGACCCTGGCGCTGGAGCGCCACACCCTCGGCATCCATCCGGCGCGCGATCGCCATATCGCGGTACAGACCGCGCAGCGCGGCGCCGTCCAGGTCCTCGACCCAGGGGTCCAGCCGCGCGTCCGCGATGCGGCACCCGTCGGGGGTCAGCAGTCGCGCCGTGTCGTCGAGCGCGGTCATCGCTTCGTCTGTCGTCAGGGTGTACATCGTCGTCATCCCTCTCTGGCTCAGCCGCTGTCTTGTGGACCGCGGCGGCCGCCCGGGCCGGCCTCGTCGCCGGTTGCGTGGAAGATTACGTCGAACTGGCACCTAGCTCAAGCATCTCTGCTCGCGCTGAGCATGTTGCCCATGCGGCACCGGCTGCTGCTGGTACAGTTGGGCAGTATGGGACCTCTTGAACGCGTCGACCTCGACTTGTTGAACGCGCTCGCCGACAATCACGCGGCACGGTCGTGGCGCTCGCCGAACGGCTCGGGTTGTCCGGCAACACGTTCCAGGCGCGGCTGGCCCCCCTGGAGCCCGGCGGCTTCTTCAGTCGTTGGAGCGGCCATCCCCCCGCTCGCACTGGGCCTGCCGATCGAAGCGATGGTGAGCGTCACCGTGCGCCAGGCGGAGCTACCTCGCATCACGCAGGCGATCGCGACGCTCCCCGAGGTGGTGCAGGCATACGGCATGAGCGGGCAGGTCGACCTGCTGGTGCGCGTCGCTGCGCGCGACACCCAGCACCTGTTCGACGTCGACGCCCGAATCCTGGCGATCGACGGCGTCGAACGCACCGAAACGTCGTTGGTCATGGGCGAAGTGATCGGATATCGGATCCGCCCACTCCTGGAGTCGGCACGGGAGGACGCGATCCGCTGACCTCGCCGGGCGAGAACTCGGGCGTCGGCGGCAGCACGGCATCCGCCGCAAGCGGGGCGAGAGGTGCGGCGCCGGCATCCATTCGCACGAGCACGACCCCCGCCAACAGCACCGCACCGCCGATGATCTGGACCGGCGATGGGGCCTCGCCGAGGAGGAGCCAGGCGAAGCCGAGCGCGAAGAGCACTTCGCTGAGGCCGATGAACGACGCCAATCGAGCGCCTACGCGAGGCACGGCCATGACCCCGAAGGCATAGCCGAGGGTCGTCCCGACGGCTCCGACCCACCCGAGGGCGAGGATGCCGGGAACATCGATCCCTCGGAACGTGAGCGTGACGGCCGGCGCGGACAGGGGCATCGCACCGACGACCGCCAGAAGGAGCATGAGACCGGCCCCGACCATCAGCCCGCCGGCGGCCAGCGCGAGCGGAGGCAGGTCATCGCCGGTGCGCTCGCTCATCACGAAATAGACACAGACGCAGAGTGCCGCGCCCAGCGCCAGCAGCGTGCCCAGCAGGTCGAATCGGGCGCCGGTGACGTCGACGACGAGCACGAGTCCCACGATCGCGACGACGGATCCGATGATCACGAGTCGCGACGGGGCGCGTCGCGTACGGATCCAGACGAAACCGACGAGCATCACCGGCGCGAGGTACTGGATGAGAAGCGCGACGGCGACGGGCATGCGCTGCATCGCGGAGAAGAACAGCAGCTGACACCCCAGCACCGGGATGAGCCCGAACGCGACGAGCGAGAGCGCGTGCCGGCGGAGGAATCCGCGCTCACGCCGCGCCGCACGCACGAGAGCGGGCGACAGGATCAGCGCGGCGAGTCCCATGCGCACGACCAGCGCTGCCGAGAGCGACCACCCGGCCTCGAGCAGCGGCTTGACCAGCGGTCCGCTCGAAGAGAAGGCGAGGGCCGAGACGACGGCCATGACGATCCCCGTCGTGCGGGCGGATGAAGCGGTGCGAGACACCGGCGGTCCTCGGGTTCGAGTGCGGGCTGTCATGACTGAACAGCGAATACACTGGTGACACTAACGCCCGGCGAGGTCAGGAGTCAACGTGGTCTTCATCCATGACACCGAAATGTCTCTGCGTGCCGCCGCAGCCCTGGTCAACACCCTGCCGGACACCGACACATCCGGCGTCGACCGCCTCCAGACGCAGGCGGATCTGGCAGCCTACCTTGCCGAGTTCTCCTACACCGGAGCCTTCCGCCGAGATGCCGCCGAGCTCACCGCCGTCCGCGCGAACCGCTCGCGCCTTCGGGCGCTGTGGGACGTCGATCGCGACCGCGCCGTGCCGCTCGTCAACGCGATGCTGCGCGATGGTCGCGCACTGCCCCAACTCGTCATCCACGATCAGTTCGATTGGCACATCCATGCCACGGCGCCCGACGCCCCCCTGGCGATGCGGATGCTCGTGGAATCGGCGATGGCGTTCGTCGACGTCATCCGCTCCGATGCGTGGGATCGCGTCCGCGTCTGCGCGGCGGACGACTGCGAGTCGGTCTATGTCGACTTCTCGAAGAACGGTTCGAAGCGCTACTGCGACACCGGAAACTGCGGCAACCGCATGAACGTCAACGCGTACCGTCGCCGGAAGGCGCGAGAAACAGCCTGACCGCCTCTGCGGCCACCTGCGGAGTCTCGTAGTGGATGAGGTGGCCGACCGCGGGGATCTCGACCAGCTCGGCGTCGGGGAACATCCCTTGCAGCCGCCGCTCGGCCTCGATCGGCGTGATGTCGTCCTTTTCCGCGGCGATCAGCAGCGTCGGCTGCGCGATCGCCGGTGCGAAGCGGCGGACGTCGTTCGAGACGGAGGTGACGAAACCCTCGTACAGCACGTCACGATCGTGGAAGAGGGAGAAGTAGGTGTCGTGCTGGTCGTGGATGAAGCGGCGCAGCAGCGGGTCACGGGTCTTGGCCATCGAGACGCTCATCACGCGGACGATCATGCGGTTTCGCAGGAGCGCGTCACCGATCCGCTTCGGCAGCTTCGCGCCGAGGCGGTAGTAGAGCACCGCCAGTCGCGTGAGGACGCCGCGCGGCCCCTCCAGTGCCGGGGCACGATCGGTTGACGAGGATCACGCGCGGGGTCTGCAGTCTTGCGGCGACCGCCGCGGCGACGACGATCGACCCGAAGGAGTGCCCCAGCACGACGGCTCCCGGGGCCACGGCATCCA
>NZ_BADB01000147.1:0-4098 GCF_000333415.1 Microbacterium sp. B24
ATTCGAGCTCGGACCCGGGGATCCTCTAGAGTCGCCGTCCGTCCGGCGAGCGAGCCGGCGGGGATGGGCTGGGACATGATTGCTCCTGCAAGAAGACGGATGCCGGGCGGGTGTCGCCGCAGCCCTCTCGACACTATCAACCGGTGCCACACGAACACCCGGCGGGAGGCCACCGCGTCGAGACGGGCGGGTGTTAGGGTTCGAACAAGGCCCACGAAGGGAGCGCACATGCTGCCCGATCTCACGCAGTATCTCTGGATCGCCTGGCTCGTGCTCGCCGTGGCTTTCGTGATCATCGAGCTGCTGACCCTCGAGTTCACCTTTCTCATGCTGGCCGCAGGCTCGGTCATCGGCGGCCTCGGAACGAACCTGCTCGGGGGCCCCTGGTGGCTGCAGGTGCTCCTCGCCGCCGCGGTCTCGGCATTGCTGCTCTTCACGATCCGCCCGCTGCTGCTGAAGGCGTTGCACAGATCGAGCCAGCCGCATCCGACGAACGTCGACGCGCTCTACGGCATGGCCGCGCGCGTCACGACGCCCTTTGTCGACGGGCGCGGATTCGTCCGCCTCGACAACGGAGAACTGTGGACGGCAGAGCTCGCCCCGGCGTCGCCCGCGTTCTCTGCCGGCGACCGAGTGGTGGTCACAGCGATCCGTGGTGCCACGGTCGAGGTGGCGCCGCTTCCCTCCTCCCCCGCCGCCGGCTCCTCGGCGGCATCCGACTCTCCCGAAAGGAGTGCCGACTGATGGTCGACGTCGGAGCGTTCGTGGGTCAGATCTTCGTGATCGTCCTGCTCGTCGTGATCGCGATCTTCGTGATCGTGGTTCTCTTCCGATCCATTCGGATCATCCCGCAGGCCTACTCCGGTGTCGTCGAGCGCCTGGGCCGCTACCAACGCACCCTCTCCCCCGGGCTGAACCTCCTGGTGCCGTTCATCGACCGCCTGCGACCCCTCGTCGACATGCGCGAACAGGTCGTGTCCTTCCCGCCGCAGCCGGTCATCACCGAGGACAACCTCGTGGTCTCCATCGACACCGTCGTCTACTTCCAGGTGACCGACGCGCGCGCCGCGACGTACGAGATCGCAAACTACCTGTCGGCCGTCGAACAGCTCACTACGACGACGCTGCGAAACGTCGTCGGCGGGCTCAATCTCGAAGAAGCCCTCACCAGCCGCGACAACATCAACGGTCAACTGCGCGTCGTTCTCGACGAGGCCACCGGAAAGTGGGGGCTGCGGGTTTCGCGCGTCGAGCTGAAGGCGATCGATCCGCCGCACTCGATCCAGGACTCCATGGAGAAGCAGATGCGCGCCGAGCGTGACCGACGCGCCGCGATCCTCACCGCCGAAGGCTCCAAGCAGTCCCAGATCCTCGAGGCCGAGGGCCGCCGGCAGGCGGAGATCCTCAAAGCCGAGGGCGACAAGCAGGCGGCGATCCTTCGCGCCGAGGGTGAGGCCGCCGCCATCGAGAACGTCTTTTCGGCGATCCACGCGGGCCGCCCCGACGACAAGCTGCTCGCCTACCAGTATCTGCAGACGCTGCCCAAGATCAGCGACAGCTCATCCAGCAAGCTGTGGATCATCCCGAGCGAGTTCACGGAGGCGATGAAGGGCCTCGGAAGCGCGTTCGCCGCACGCACGGATGCCGGAGGCGCACCCGCGTCGACCGCGACGACGGGCGTGCCTCCCACCGAGCCCTCGTGAGCCACCCGTGGTTCGCCGCCAGCGCCGCTCCGCGTGTGCTGGCTCATCGCGGCTTCGTCCCGACGGACGCCGAGGGCATCGTGGAGAACACGGTCGCCGCTTTCGCCGCCGCGCACGCGATCGGTGCGAAGTACGTGGAGTCGGACTGCCATCTGACCGCTGACGGCGTCGTGGTCTTCTTCCACGATGACGATCTGCTCCGGGTGACCGGTGATCCGCGAAAGATCGCGGCCGTGCGCCACGACGAGCTCGTGGAGATCATGGCCGACCGCGGGGGGCTGGCGAGCGCCGCCGACACGATCGAGGCGTTTCCGACGCTGCGCTTCAACATCGACGTCAAGTCCCCCGATGCCGCCCTTCCGCTGGGGCGCATCGTCGCCGGTCACGCGGATCGCGTGCTCATCACGAGCTTCTCGGATGCGCGTCGGCGGCGCGCACTCGAGGCGGCGCGTCATCTCGGCGGCGAGCCGGCGACGTCCGCCGGCCGTGAGACCGTCGCAAGGCTGCTCGCCGCCGTGTCGACGGGATCGAGCGCTCTGGTCAGACGCGTACTTCGTGGGGTGGATGCCGTGCAGATCCCCGAGCGCCAGGGACCGATGCGCATCGTGACACCACGCCTGCTGCGCCTCGTTCACGACGCCGACGTCGAGGTGCACGTCTGGACGGTCAACGACCGCCACGACATGGATCGACTCCTGGCTCTCGGCGTCGACGGTCTCGTCACCGATCGCGCCGACCTCGCACTGAACGCCACCGCCTCGCGCCCCTGATCAGGGCTGGGGATCCCCTGTGAAAGGGCGATTTGGCACGGCCGTTCGGATGAGGCACACAGGTCCGCACGTTATACCTGACACGACGAGAGGACCACACAATGGCAGATCGCAGCCTGCGCGGCATCCGACTCGGCGCCTCGAGCCTACAGAGCGAAGAAGGCGTCGTGTTCCATGAGCGCGCCAACCACACCTATGTCTGCACGCAGTGCGGACGCGAGACCGTGATGACCTTCGCGGCCGACGCCGAGCTTCCCGAGGCCTGGGAATGCCGCACCTGCGGCGCCGAGGCCGTGCTCCGCGTGGGCGACTCGGTCGTCGAGGTCGACCACTCCGGCGACAAGGCTCCCCGTACCCACTGGGACATGCTGCTGGAGCGTCGCACCGTTCCCGAGCTGGAGGAGCTGCTCGAAGAGCGCCTCTCCCTGCTGCGCGCCCGTCGCGGCGCCGCGGACGACTCGCGCCTGAGCGCCTGACGCTCACTCCCCCGCTTCGACGCCGGCCCCTTCGGGGGTCGGCGTCTTCGGCGTGCGCGCGCGACGGCGGACGATGAGACCGACCAGCGCGAGCGCCACCACACTGCCCCATCCGAGCAGGGTCTGCACGGCATCGCCGAGGAGGATGCCGGGGGTCAGCCCGGTGCGCAAGGGCACATCGGTGACCATCGCCCCCGGCTCGTCGGCGGGCAGTGCGTCGATCGTGCGACCATCGGGCCCGATGACTTGACTGGTGCCGACGGTGGACAGGTTGACGACGGCACGACCGCTCTCCACCGCGCGGATGCGGGCGAACGCGAGCTGCTGCAGGTTCTCGTCAGTACCGCGGAAGTCGGCGTTGTTCGTCTGGAACATGTAGACCTGGGCGCCGGCGAGAGCACCCTCGCGGATCACGTCGTCGTAGATCACGTCGAAGCAGATGGCGAGCCCGACCCCCACCCCGTCGACATCGAACATCGGCGTCGTCGTTCCCGGGGTGTATTCGCGCTGGATGAGGCCGATGAGATCCGGCGCGAGCATGTTGTAGAACCAGCGGTCCGGCACGTACTCACCGAAAGGAACAGGGTGGCGCTTGTCGTACAGGGCGGTCGGGTTCTGAGCGCCCGCCTGCCACAGCAGCGAGGAATTGAAGTACTGCTCACCGCGCTGGGTGACCCCACTGACCAGTAAGGGTGCGCCCACACGGGCGGCCAGAGCGTCCAACGCCGTTCGGACCGACGTGTTCGACAGCGGGTCGGCGTCGATCCCGCCCTCCGGCCACAGCAGCAGATCGATGTCGCGGTCTTCGATGGGTCGCGTCGCCGCCAGCTGCGCACGGAACACGTCGTAAGCCGCATGCTGATCGAAGTAGCCGGCGGGCCCGTTGCCCTGCACCGCGCCCACGCGGATGCGGCCGGCATCGGTCGTGGGAAAGGCGGGAAGCAGAAACAGCACGAGCACGGTGATCCCCGCGGGCAGTGCCCGCAGCGCCGCGACCTGCGCGCGCGTCACAGCCCCGAGCCGCGCCACCTCGATCGCCGCCGCACAGGCGAAGACGATGAGGAACGACAGACCGCTCATTCCCGTCCACGATGTGACGTGCGCGAGCGGCGAGTCCGCCTGCGTCACGGCGATGCGGGTCCAGGGAAA
>NZ_BADB01000146.1:0-1135 GCF_000333415.1 Microbacterium sp. B24
TACCTCAACCCGCCCGCCGAGGCCGGCTATGGCCTCGCCGTCGAAGACATCGACGCCGCCGGCGGCGTGCTCGGCCAGCCGATCAAGGTCGGCCCGATCACCGACTCCGGCGCCTCGTCGGACCTGTCGGTCTCCACCGCCTCGGCTGCGCAGATCGCCTCCTCCGACGCGCAGGTCGTGCTCGGTGCCGAGTCCTCGAGCGTCAGCCTCAACTTCGTCGACACCATCGTCTCGAAGTGCAAGGTGCAGATCTCGCCCGCGAACACCGCGACCGAGCTCTCCGGTTACTCCAGCTACTACTTCCGCACCGCTCCGCCGGACACGGTGCAGGGCTCGGCGCTGGGCAACCTCGTCATCGGTGACGGCGTCCAGAAGGTCGCGTTCATCGTCTTCAACGACGCGTACGGCACCGGCCTGCGCGATGTCGTCGAAGAGACCGTCACGAAGGCGGGCGGCGAAGTCGTCTACGGCGCCAAGGGCAAGGGCCAGGAGTTCGCTCCCGGTCAGAAGACCTTCTCCTCCGAGGTGTCGGCGGCTCTGGCGGCCAAGCCCGACGCGATCGTGATCCTCGCCTTCGACGAGACCAAGCAGATCGTCCCCGAGCTGAAGGCTCAGGGCTGGGATCTGTCGAAGACGTACCTCGTCGACGGCAACACGGCCGACTACAGCAAGGACTTCGAGGCGGGCACGCTCACCGGCGCCCAGGGCACCATTCCCGGCGCCCAGCCCGACCCCGAGTTCAAGCAGCGCCTCGTGGACTTCTACAAGAAGAGCGCGAACGCCGACCTGAAGGACTTCTCGTACGCTCCCGAGTCCTACGACGCCATCGTGCTCGCGGCACTGGCCGCCGAGAAGGGCAAGGGCACCGACGGTCCGACGATCCAGGCGAACCTCGCCGCGGTCTCGGGCACCACCAACGGTGAGAAGTGCTCCGACTACGCCTCGTGCCTCGCGCTCATCAAGAGCGGCAAGGACATCACCTACACGGGTAAGGCGGGCATCGGTCCGTTCAACTCCCAGAACGACCCGTCGAGCGCCTACATCGGCATCTACAAGTTCGACGCGAACAACACTCCCCGTCTCCAGAAGTCCATCCAGGGCTCCGTGAACTGACACCTGCCACGAAAAAAAAGGG
>NZ_BADB01000145.1:0-264 GCF_000333415.1 Microbacterium sp. B24
AGCTCGGTCCCGGGGATCCTCTAGAGTCCGCTGCGCCACTCGTGACGGGCAGACAGCTCCATCCCCGGAATCAACGTCATCCCGAGCGACGCCGCCGCCTCTGCCGCCTCTGACCAGCCGGATGTGGTGTCGTGGTCGGTCAACGCCGCGGTGTGCAGACCCACGGCGTGAGCGGCGGCCATCACCCGCGCGGGAGGCTCGGTGCCGTCGGAATGGTCGGAGTGCAGGTGCAGGTCGCTGGGCCCGCGGAACCGCGGCATCCAC
>NZ_BADB01000144.1:0-4573 GCF_000333415.1 Microbacterium sp. B24
AGCTCGGTCCCGGGGATCCTCTAGAGTCCGAGAACTCCCCCGCGATGTCCCTGGTCGAGAACGCGGGGCTGCTCGCCCCCATCGACGCCGCGACCCTGGCCGCCGTCCCCGCGCAGTACCGTCCGGCGAGCGGCGACTGGACGGGCATCGCCGCACGGTCCACCGTGATGGTCTACAACCCCGCACTCATCGCCGCCGACCAGCTGCCCACCTCGATCATGGATCTGCAGAAGCCGGAGTGGAAGGGACGATGGGCCGCGTCGCCCACCGGAGCGGACTTCCAGGCGATCGTCTCGGCCATCCTGCAGGAGAAGGGCGAGGACGCCACGGCGGCGTGGCTCGCCGCCATGAAGGAGAACGCGTCCGCGTACAAGGGCAACAGCACCGTCATGAAGGCCGTCAACGCCGGAGAGACTCCGCTCGGCGTGATCTACCACTACTACTGGTTCATCGATCAGGCCAAGACGAAAGAGAACAGCGCCAACACGAAGCTGGCCTACTTCGGCGCCCAGGATCCGGGGGCCTTCGTCAGCGTGTCGGGCGGAGGGGTGCTGGCCTCCAGCAAGAACGCGGCTGCCGCCCAGCAGTTCCTCGCTTTCATCACCGGCCCCGACGGGCAGCAGATTCTTCGCGACGGGACAAGCTTCGAGTACGCGATCGGCAGCGACGTCGCCTCCAACCCCGCCCTGCCGCCGCTGAGTTCGCTGCAGCCGCCGGCGATCGACCCGTCGACGCTGAACAGCAAGAAGGTCACGGACCTCATGACCGCCGCGGGGCTCATCTGAGCCTCGCCACCGCCGCCCCTTCCAGGGTCAGCGGACCCACGCAGCGGCACCGCGCGTTCACCGCGCCGGTGCCGCTGCTGGTGCTCGCCCTGATCGCGGCAGCGGTGCTGCTCATTCCCGGTCGCTTCGTCGTCTGGGTGGCCGTCTCCGAGGGCTGGTCGCAACTGAGCGCTCATGTGTTCCGCCCCCGGGTGGGCGAACTGCTCGCCAACACCGCGGGCCTGCTCGTTCTCGCCGTACCGCTGTGCGTCGTGGTGGGGGTCGGGGCGGCATGGACCGTGGAACGCACGACACTGCCCGGCCGAAAAGCCTGGGCGATCGCGCTGGCCTCCCCGCTGGCCATGCCCGCCTTCGTCAGCGGATACGGATGGATCTCCGCGGTTCCCTCTCTGCAGGGACTCGGCGGCGGACTGCTGATCGCCGTCGGCGCCTACTACCCGCTCGTCTACCTTCCGGCGCTGGCGACACTCCGCCGCCTCGATCCGTCGCTCGAAGAGTCGGCGCGTGCGCTCGGACTGGGCCCGCTCGCCACCTTCGGGCGAGTCGTCCTTCCCCAACTGCGCGTGGCGATCCTGGGTGGCGGCCTCGTGGTCGCACTTCACCTGCTCGCCGAGTACGGCGCGTTCGCGCTGCTGCGCTTCGACACCTTCACCACGGCGATCGTCAGTCAGTTCCAGTCCAGCTTCGCCGGCCCCGCAGCCAATGCGCTGGGCGTCGTCCTCGCGGCCCTCTGTCTCGTGCTGCTCGTCGGCGAGGCGAGCGCACGCGGTCGCCTGCGGTACGCGAGGGTCGGACGCGGCGCCGCACGCCCCGCCGTCCCCCATCGGCTGGGACGGGCAGCGATCCCCGTCATGGCCGCGCTCAGCGGCATCCTCATCCTCGCCGTGTGCATCCCGGGCGCGAGTCTGCTGCGATGGGCACTGCGCCCGGAGGGCTGGCAGAGCATTCATCTCCTGCCTGCGCTCGCGCAGACCCTCGTGCTGTCCGGAGCCGGAGCGCTCGCCGCGACCGTCGTCGCCCTCCCCTGCGCCTGGTTGAGTGTGCGACACCCCAGCCGACTCGCCCGCAGCATCGAGGGCGCGATGTACCTGGCCAGCAGCCTCCCGACGATCATCGTCGCTCTCGCCCTGGTCACGGTGACCCTTCGCGTCGTGCCGGGGCTATATCAGACCCCCGCAACCGTCATCGCGGCCTACGTCATCGTTTTCCTCCCCCGCGCCCTGGTGAGCCTTCGCAGCGGTTTGGCGCAGGTGCCTCCGCGCCTCGAGGAAGCGGCACAGACCCTCGGCCGGACGCGGTTCGCGGCGACGGTCCAGGTGACGGCTCCGCTCATGGCATCGTCATTCGGCGCGGCGTTGGCCCTCGTCGGGCTCGGCTGCGCGAACGAGCTGACGGCGACCCTCCTGCTGGCGCCGAGCGGGACCCGCACCCTCGCCACCCAGTTCTGGTCTGAGACCTCGAACGCCGACTTCGTCGCCGGCGCGCCGTATGCGATCATGCTCATCGTGCTGTCGGTTCCGAGCGTCGCTCTCCTCCTCGCCGACGCCCGACGACGGAGCGATCGATGACCTCGTTGACCGTGACGGATGCCGCCGTGCGCCTCGGCGCGGACCTCGTGCTCGATGGCGTGCAGCTGGCCGTCGCCGACGGCGAACGGCTCGCGATCGTGGGACCGTCGGGAAGCGGCAAGTCCACGCTTCTGCGTGCGATCGCCGGGTTCGAACGGATCACAGGCGGCGAGATCCGTCTGGGTGAGGAGATCGCCGCCACGGCCACGCGCCATCTGGCGCCGCATCGGCGACGGATCGGCTACGTCGCACAGGACGGCGCCCTCTTCCCTCACCTCACCGCACGGCGGAACATCGCCTTCGGGCTTCGAGGCTCCGTGCGCGGCGAACGCACCGGCGCGGTTGCGGCCGCCGCCGCGCTCGCCGGTATCGAACCGGAGCTGCTCGAGCGCTATCCCCACGAGATCTCCGGAGGTCAGCAGCAGCGCGTCTCTCTCGCTCGAGCCCTCGCGCCGCACCCGCGCGTCCTGCTGCTCGACGAGCCTTTCAGTGCGCTCGACACCGAGTTGCGCACGCAGGTGCGCGCACAGGTCGTCGAAGCGCTGACGCGGGCGCAGGTGACCAGCGTGCTGGTGACCCACGATCCCGAAGAGGCTCTCGCCTTCGGGCAGGCCGTCGCGGTGCTCGACGGCGGACGGCTGCAGCAGGCCGGCCCGTGCGCCGACGTGTTCGCACGCCCGGTGTCGGCAGCCGTGGCGCGTCTGCTCGGTGACATCGTCCTGTTGGCGGGCGAGAAGACCGCGGCCGGCGGATTCCGGTGTCCCATCGGCACGCTCGCCATCGATGCCGACTTCTCCGGCGGCGCCTCGACGAGCGTCGCCATGGTGCGCCCGACACAGCTCAGGCTGACGACGGATGCCGAGGCGGCGCCCGCCAGTGTGACCGCCATCGCGCTCGTGGGCGCGACGGCCACCGCGACCCTCGCCTGCGCCGACGGCACGACCGTCGCCGTGCCGTTGCGTGCCATCGGCACACCGATCCCGGCTCTCGGCGACCAGGTCCGCGTCACGGTCGACGGCGGCGCCGTCCTCTACGCGGCCTGAGGTCTCGGGGCGGCATCCGCCCCTGGGAGCGGCCTTCGCGCGCTCATCCGCGGATGCTGCGGAACACCTCCGTGCGGTACGGCAGGTCGACGACGTCGACGCCGTCCTCGACCGGGTGACACGATGCGGCGAAGAGCTCGTCGACCTCCGCGAGGATGCGGTCCCGCTCGCCCGATGCCGCCGTGATGACATAGCTGCGCGATCGCACCATCGCCGCGAGTTCTGACCGGGTCAGCCGTCGCGACCACCGCCAGGTCCTCCGCTCGAGCGTCCCGAAGGGCGCGGCGACGGTCGGCCCCGCACCGGCGAGCAGCTCTTCGGCGTGGCTGCCCTTCATGATGGCGCCGAAGCGGGCAACCCACGGCGTGGTCTCGTCGCGGATGTTCCAGACCAGACCGAGGACGCCACCCGGCTTCAGGACGCGTCCGACCTCGACGGATGCCGCGGCCACGTCGACCCAGTGCCACGCCTGACCGAAGGCGACGGCATCGACGCTCTCGTCCGGAAGGTTCATGCGCTCCGCCGAGCCGATCAGCGTCTCCACGGCAGGAAGGGTCTCGCGCAGGGTGGCCAGCATCGCGGCATCCGGCTCCACCGCGATCACGTCGGCACCGGCATCGACCAGCGCGGCGGTGAGCTTGCCGGTACCCGCCCCGACGTCTGCGACCCGCGGGCGCGGGCCGATCGGAGCCAGCAACCACCTCACGGCCGCCGCCGGGTAGGTCGGCCGGCCCGCCTCGTACTCCTTGGCCGCCGAGCCGAAGCTCGCAGCCATCTCGTCACGCGTCGCCATGAGCCGACCCTACGCCCGCAACCTCTTGCAACGTCGACGTTCTTACCGTCGAGGCATCGGGCGGAACGGCTCCGCCGAGAGGAAGTGATGTCAATGACGACTCTGACCGACACCCCTGCTGCCGCAGCGACCGACGCGATCGCCACGACGATGCGCGCCGCGGTGGTCACCGCGCCCGGCGAGCCGCTCACCGTCTCCGAGGTCCCCGTGCCACGGCCCGGGCCCGGCCAGGCGCTCGTGCGCGTGATCACCAGCGGCGTCTGCCACACCGACCTCCACGCCGCGCGCGGCGACTGGCCGGTCGCACCGAAGGGCGATCTGATCCCCGGCCACGAAGGCTACGGCGAGGTCGTCGCCCTCGGGGCCGCGTCACGACACTCACCG
>NZ_BADB01000143.1:0-1262 GCF_000333415.1 Microbacterium sp. B24
CCGACGACGAGCGCGATTGTCTGCGCGTCGAGCCCGATCGACACGCCCCACAGCGGCAGCACCACCTGACGCGCCGATCGCACCGCCGAGAGGGATGCCGCCGCGAGCCCCACCCGCGACAGCACGCGCGGGAAGCGCCACATCGTGCGGAAGACGCCCACGCGTTCGGGCACGGGGATCGACCCGGTGACAGGCTCACCGGTGTCTTCGGCGAGCCTCGAGTCGCCGGACGAGCGCGTGACGCGGGGGACCGGCACGGCATCCTCCGGGTCGGGACCGAACACGAGCAGTGCGATCGTGGCGAGCAGGCACGCGCCGAAGAACCAGACCGTCGAATGCTCATCGCCGAAGATCGCGATGAGGGCGGCGGCGAGGAAGGGCCCGACGAACATGCCGAGGCGGAACGTGCCGCCCAGCAGCGACAGCGCCCGCGCCCGGTAAGCGATCGGCACCCGCGTCGTCATGAACGAGTGCCGTGCCAGACCGAACGCGGCCGCGCAGAATCCGATGAGGAACACCGCGGCCGCCAGCACCGGCAGGCTCGGTGCGAACAGCATCCCGGCAACGCCGCCGAGTGCGAGCACCCCGCCGACGATCATCGTCATCCGCTCGCCGATGCGGCTCACGGCCCAGCCCGCCGGGATGTTGCCGCAGAGCTGTCCGACGACGAGGGCCGAGGCCACGAGTGCTGCGGTCGGAACGTCGGCGCCCAGCTGCGCCGCGATCACCGGGAAGAGCGGAACGACGGCCCCCTCGCCGAGGGCGAAGAGCACGGTCGGGCCATAGATCATGGGCGCAAGACGCCAGAGCATCGGTCCCATGCCGGGCGCGGACGCGGGATCTGGCATGCGGGAGCTCACCCGATCCACGTTAGTCTGGAGTGTCATGCTTGATTTCGATCCTTCCGCCGACATCCAGGCCCTGCGTTCCACCTTCTCCGACATCCAGGCGGTGGTCGACGTCGAGGGACTGCGTGCGGAGATCGCGCGCCTGTCCGACGAAGCCGGTGCCCCCGACCTCTGGGACGACGTCGAGAAGGCGCAGAAGGTCACGAGCGCACTCAGCCACCGTCAGGCCGACCTCAAGCGCGTCACCGACGTCGAGCAGCGCCTCGACGACCTCGATGTGCTCGTCGAGCTGGCGCACGAGATGGACGACGAAGACACCGCGGCCGAGGCGCGCCGCGAGATCGCCGCCCTGCAGGACGTCATCGGCCAGCTCGAGGTGCAGACGCTGCGGACGGCGAGACGACGACCGCCCCG
>NZ_BADB01000142.1:0-4592 GCF_000333415.1 Microbacterium sp. B24
GTGATCCGGTCGTCGCGGGGGCGCATGCTGAGGGCCTGAGGGGCCTGCCCACGCCAAGCGTCTGACAGGTCCCTCCAGCCGATCCAGTCAGAGGGGATCTCGACCGCGCTGGCGGCGCAACTCAACGATCCCGCTCGTGAGCGCGACGGCGAAGCAGATCAGTCCGAGCAGCCATCCGATCGCGGCGAGCTCTGTCGGAACGAGCAGTGCCGCGAGTATGCACGCCGCCCCGATGAGCGGGAAGATGATGGCGATTCGCTGGGGAACTGAACGCGTCATGATCGCCTCTTAGGAGTAGTAGGTGGCGTCACGGACACAGTAGCTGATTGTGCCTGCTGCGCCTCCTGTCAGGGCGACCAGGCATGGCACGCAGGCCACGCCGGCGGTACCGACGCAGGCGACGGAGCATGCGATTGCGAGAGCCGTGATCGCCCACCCGGCGATGCCGGCAGCGCTGAGGCACTTGTTGAGGTTCCCCCACCAGTCGCCTTTCACGTAACCGTTCGGCGCTTTCGCCGTGGTGCGATCGGACGTGTGGTTGGCGATATCCGCTCGCGCACTCGCTGGCGCGTCCTTGTCAGTGACGACCTGGTCGAACGTGAGCTTGCCGTCGGTGTAGATCTTGGCGCGACCGGAGTAGTCGCTGTATGCGTAGAAGGTGGTTTCGATGACCGACACGCGGTTTCCGTCGGCGTCGACGAAGATGCTCAGTGAGCTGGGAGCGATCACACCCTGGCCCTCGGCCGCGGGAAGGCGCAGTACGCGTAGGTCACCGGCTTCGAGAGCCTCGGCGCGGGTGAGGTCGTGCCGGACCCCGCTCGAAGACCTGAGCGCATCAGCGTTCGACTCGAGGAGGGAGTCGCGCACGTCCGTCGGCAACGGTTCGAGCTCCGCGAGGCCGTCCATTCCGGGAAGCGACGGCGCTCCCGACTGTTGCAGCGCGACGAGAGTCGGGTCGGTGCGCGTTGTCGCGGATGCCGGCGCGGCGAACATCGATGTCAGCACCGCGATCGCCGCAATAGCGGCAGTGATCAGTTGGCCGCGTGAGAGGCGCGACCGCGCGGCGCGAGTGGCGATGCCTGCGCCGTTGCGAGGTGGCGTGAGTGACATTTGCATGTGCTGTTCCCTTCTGTTGGGCCAGTTGGTAGTTCGCGTTTCCGAACAATCCCGTTGGCCCATATCGACTGGTCGCGAATACCCGTTCGCTAGTCGAAGCATGCTGAGTTCTGATCCTGCCCAGCAAGGCTCACGCGCGGTTCCTAGCCCCAGGGCTACCGATCGCGGCACAGTGAGCTGGTGCGGTTATGAGCTCACAGAGTGATGATTCCCAGCTCTGTGGCGCGGAGAACGATCTGGAGGCGGTTTTCTACACCCCACAGCTGGTTGATGTGGCGGATGTCGGCCTTCACAGTGCTCTCGGCGTAGTGCAGCTCGTCGGCGATTTCAGCGTTCGACAGCCCGTGTGAGATCAGCTCGATGACCTGCCGCTCTCTCTCGCTGAGCACAGGCGTAGTCGGAGTGCGAGCGTCGCCTGATTTGATCGCAGTGCGTACGAATCGTTCCTGCACCTCCGGGGAGACGACTCGGTCGCCGGCATGCGCGGCGACGACAGCGTCGATGATTTGCTCTGGCGTCGAGTTCTTCACGAGGTATCCGCACGCCCCCGCATAAAGGACCTCGAGCGCGCGCCACTCGGTGGTGAACGTCGTCAACGCGACGATGCGGCAGCTCGGGTTCCACTCCAGGAGGCGCTTGGTGGCCTCGACACCGCTGACGTCGGGCATCTTGATGTCCATGAGTACGACGTCTGGCTGGGTCTGCTTGCACACGTCCACTGCTTCGGAACCGTCAGCGGCTTCTCCGACGAGCGTGATGCGATCGTCGTCGGCGAGGAACGCGCGCAGCGCATGGCGTACGAGGGCCTCGTCGTCAACGACAAGAACACGCACGGCATCGCTCACCTCTTCACGCTATCGCGGGGTTGCCCGTGGAACCGTAGCCCTGGGGCTATGGTTCCGCAGGCCTCAAGTGTCAGCGACGTAGTGTGATGAGCATCCGTGTGCGTGACGACGTCGAACCCACTGGCTCGTGGTCGTAACGTCCCCCGACCAATAGGAGCCACATCATGCCCACACTGAACGTCTTCGGCTTCGGTGCATTTGCCGGTCTGGTGGCCAGGTCCAACGTCGATCTCGGCGATTGGCTGTGCAAGATGCTGGGCATCTGTGCCTGAAGCCCAGGAGAACTCAGGCGCGCAGCGAGAACTGATCCTCTCCGATCCTCCACGCTCCGCCCTCAGGAGGTTACTCGGCTCCCGCGAGTTCTGGGCCCAACGCGCCCTGCACCCCATCGCCAGGATCGTGCTCATCGTCGTGGTGAGCGTGCTGGTGATCATCGCCATCGGCTTCATTATCGCTACCGGCCGGCTCTCAGGCGCGGACGTTCTCGCGCTGATCCTCTATGTCGCACTCGCCGCGTTCGCGTGGCATCCCGTGACCGCAGCGTTCATGGTCATGGTGATTTGCAGTGTCGGAGTAGTGCTCACCGGAGGCGGGGGTGACCTTCTTGAGCTGGCCATCGCCCTAGGTCTTGTGGCGGCGACGTGCGCACCGTGGGTGATTGTGCTGCACGTTCTCGTCCTCGGGGCGCTGACAGCCGACATCGCGTTGACGGGTTCCTCGCTCACCGATGGCGGAGTGTATGGGATCGCGGGCATCGCGGCTGTCGCCTTCCTTTCAGGGTTGGCTTTCCGGCTCGTCACCGCACGCGAGGCGATCTTCGCGTCCGAGCGGGACCGTGTCGTCAGAGATCTCGAGACGCTGGCGCGAGAGGAGCAGGAACGGATCGCAGACGAACTGCACGACGGGATCGCGCACGATCTGACCCTCGTCCTTTTCCACGCACGCGCTCTGCCACGGCAGCCAGACGAGGCAGCACGCCAAGTCTCCCTCTCCACGATCGAGGAATCCGCAGAGAGGGCACTCCAGAGCATCCAATCGCTGCTGTCTCTGATGCGCGAGCCCAGACCCGACCGCCTCGACTCATACCCGGGGCGATACGAAGAGAGCGCGACCCGGACGGCGACGTCACTCGGTGAACTGCTGCGGGACGCAGGCATCGTGACGCGCGTGTCCGCACCGCGGGAGTTGTCTAGGGTGACGCCGACGGTCGACCGAGTTCTCACAGAGACCGCCATCGAGGCTGTCACGAACATCCTCAAGCACGCGCCCAACTCGCAGTCAGCAAGCATCGAGATCATCGATGGCTCGGAGACCGTCGAACTAGTCGTGAACAACGCGGCAGGCTCAGTGGTCACAAGCAGCATCACTCCTGGTGGACGTGGGCTGCATCGCGCGCGCCAACGTCTCGCTCAGTGCGGTGGGCGGCTGGAGTCAGGGAGCACGCCGGATGGATGGGGCCTCCGTGCCATCGTTCGTACAGCAGCTGGAGACGAGTAGCGCCCGCTCCGAAGTCACGGCGTTGATCCGTCAGGTGTCTGGCGGCGTCGTGAACCCTCGAGCACGCAATACCAGTTACCCGATGGCGGTCACCGGTGGAGGCCTCTGCAGGCCCCCCGCGACCAGCCGTACCGCGTTGCGATAAGAGCTACTCTGCCCCTGCACGCCGTGGCCATGCCCGCCACCCGGACGGCAGTCGCTGCAGGACCTGCTTCGCCGCAGCAAGGCGCTCCGGAGCCACGGTGCTGATGCTCGACGAACCACCGGATGAGCCGTTGGCGAACCGCACCTGGTACCACGCCGCCGGCTCTCCGTCACGCCGTTCGACGCTCTCGCTGTAATTGCCGCTGACGACGGCGAAGACGTACTCCTCCAGCTCGTCGGCCTCGCGCTGCCACGTCGTGTCGCAGGCGTCGCATCCGCACAGCGGATAGGGGAAGTCGTGCAGCAGGCCGGCGTGCATCAACAGACCCGGGAACGAGGTGAACACGAAGGTCAGCGGAGCGCACTTCGGATCGCGGGGGCGCACCCGCACCGCGCGCGGCACGTCCCAGCTCGGTGCTGCGAGAAGGTCGGCGACGACATGCGCACCTTCCTCGACCTCGACGTCGTACGTGAGCCGCAGATGGTCGATGAGTTCCGCGGCGACCGCGTGCAGCGGCGCGTACCGTTCCGGATGTACGGTGACCGAATACGCCTCGGTCGGCGGCGAGTCGGACCACCGGTGCCCGTAGTCGATGACCTGTCCGTCGGCATCGACGAATACCTGCGGTGCGATCGACGGGCGGGTGTACGGGCTCATCCCGTCATCCTGCCGCAGCCGTGATCGGCGCGCACTCACCGCGTGCGCGGGACGAACCTCGGCACCCAGCGGATGAACCCGGCCGCCCCCGCGAGGCCGATCACGCCGATGACGCCGGTGGCGACCGAGAGGGAGACCACCGCGGCGACGGCAGAGACGAGCAGGGGAGCGACCGCACCCCCGGCATCCGTCAGCGTCCGCCACGACCCGAGGAAGGCCGCCGGGTCGTCCTGCGGCGCGACGTCGGCGCCGAGCGTGAGCAGGATGCCGCTGGAAAGACCATTGCCCACGCCCAGCACGACTCTAGAGGATCCCCGGGACCGAGCTCGAAT
>NZ_BADB01000141.1:0-1369 GCF_000333415.1 Microbacterium sp. B24
CGCCACGCCCGGGCCGTGCCCGGCGGCCGGCGCGATGCTCTCGGTCACGGTGACGGCAGAGGTGCCGTTGCCGCTCGTCCCGCCGGTGCTGGGTCTCGACCAGGCGACGCGCGTGCCGGTCACCGCGACCGGGGTGCAAAAGGTCTCCCGCTATTGGGTCGAGCCGTGAGGGCCCTCGCGTCGCGCCTTCGCGACGATGAAGACGGCAGCGTGCTGATCCTGGCGCTCGGTTACTTCGTCATCGCGGTCGTGCTGGTGCTCGTGTGCGTCGACGCGACGAGTCTCTACCTCACGCAGAAGCGCCTGGATGCCGCAGCGGACGCGGCTGCGCTCGCCGGGGCGGACGGCTTCACCCTCACCGTCGACGCCTCCGGCCCGGCGGCACGGTTGACGGACGCCGGCGTCTACGCTCAGGCTGAGGAGCTGCTCGCGGCCACCCAGACGGCCGAGCTGGTTGCGGCATCCACACCCGATGGTGTCTCGGCGCGCGTCACCGTCGCGACGACCTGGCACCCTCCCGTGCTGACGCTGTTCGTCCCGGACGGCTGGCCGCTGCAGGCCACCGCGACCAGCCGTACGGCGCTGGATTAGCGCCTTCCTCGTCATTCGTTCCAGGTGTCGAGGAGCGGCGAGGACCCCATTCCGGGCGGCGAGCCCGGCGGAATGTAGGACAGGCCGGTGCGGGTACCTGCCCAATCGGCCGTCGCTTCGCTGATGAACTCGGGCCCGTTGTCGGACCGGGCCAGCGTCGGTGCGCCGCGGACGGCGACGAGGTGCTCGAGTTGGTCGGCGGTGATCAACCGTTCGGTGAGCCCGCCGATGCATTCGCGGGTGTGTTCTTCGGCGATCGAGCAGATCTTGATCGGGCGGCCCTGCTCGTCGGCGTCGAACTGAAAATCGACGGCCCACGCCACGTTCGGCGCGTCCGCGGTCGGCGCGTCGACGGTCGAGGACCCGACGCGTTTGCGCCGCCGCCGCTCGGGACGCGCAGACCCTCCTGGCGCCAGAGGCGCTGGATCTTCTTGTGGTTAATCGCCCGCCCCTCGCCGCGGGCGTCGTGATACGCCCGCCGGTACCCGTAGCGGGGATCGTCATTCGCCCAGGCTCGGAGCCTGTCCCTGAGCGCCCGGTCCGGGTCCGCGGTCGTGTCGCCCTTGAGCGGGCGCCGCTACGCGGAGCGGGAGAGCCCGACCGCACGGCACGCCATCCGTTCGCCCACCCGCAGCGTGTGCTTGAGGTGATCGATGGCGGCGCGGCGCCTGCCCGGGCTTGGAAGTCTCCCTCAGTCAACTCCTTGAGCGCTGCCTTTTCCAGCTCCGCCTCCGCGAGCAGGCGCTTCAGCGTGGCGTCGTCAACCTGAGCCGCCGAC
>NZ_BADB01000140.1:0-3638 GCF_000333415.1 Microbacterium sp. B24
TCCTTCGGGTGGTGAATGATACCCCCCTATGCATAGAGGATTGTCTACACATAGAGGGGGATGAAAGCTTCAGTATGCGGAGCCATCAACCATGCAGGAGCATCAGGACGGGATGTGTAAATCACCCACTCACTAGATGATTCCCCGCGGTCTGCCTTGAAAGGAATCAGAGTGATCTACTCGACGTGGCTTTTTGGTGTCGCTGTTGCGCCTCAGCGTGTCTCGAAAGCTGCTTTCCGGAAAGTGATGTATTCAGTTCGCTAGTGATACTTAGTATGCAGGCAGGGTTCCTACCTTTGTTATTACCACTATCGTATCGTGAGAGCGAAAGTGTTATTTGTTGAGTCGGGGAAACTTTTGAACAAAGAAGAACCCCCTCTTGCTCGATGGGCAGACCTCGCAAGAGGGGGTTCACACACTTAGATTAGGAGAATCCGGTGATGTTTCTATTATCGGCTATTCTTCGTCAAGTTCAATTGGTTGAGGCGGCTGCTCACCTTCGAAGCGGATTCTCGATAGGCCGCGGCCTCCAACTCGGACGACTGGCTTGAAGAGACGCTTGATCATTGCCCGCTTCGATTCGAGCGGTTCCGCTTCCCACGCCTGCCAGAAGCGCGCGGTGAAGGCGTCCGCCTCCTCCTTGGTGGCGAACCCGTCAGGGCCTTCGCGCCACTCCCTGTAGAAGGCGTCCAAGGCGCCGTCAGAGGCCATCTGAGCCATGATCAGGTCCGCCTCGTCCGCAAGGGCTTGGTCGAGTTCTTCAAGCTCAGAGAGCCGTAGGCGGGCGCGCCCGTGTAGAGACTTCAACTTGAACTCAAGGACTAGTCCTTCGTTGTACACCCGCTCCTCTGCATACGCGGCTCTCTCTGCTCGAATCTCGTTGAGTCGTTCTGCCAGGTGGGGAGTCTCGCTGTGAACTTCATCCTTGAAGAGAGCCAGCGTGAGGCGTGCGGTGACCAGATTGTCCGGGATGTGGGTCTGGATGGTCGCGTGCTTGCGGGTCTTGTCCCAGACGGTCTGACTGCACTTGTAGACCGTGTAGACGTTGCGAGGGCCGCCCTTGCGCTGCGAGTAGGCCATCGTGTTGTGCATGGGAGCGCCGCACTCGCAGCGGATGATTCCCCCGAGGAGCGACGTTGCCGGTGCGCCCCTCTTGCCGGTGGGAACGATGTCCCTGAACTTTAGCTCTTCGTACTGTTCGCGAGTGATGATCGGCTGAATCTGAGAGTTGGGTAGCTCCTCGCCCCTGTGAACGAGGATGCCAGCGTTGCGAGGGCGGAGGAGGACGTTACGTACCTGGCTGGGCTTCCAGTAGGGGACTGCTGGCTTCACGGTGCCATCGCGGCCCTTGCGCTCTCGTTGCATCCCGTCTGTCTGGATACCTGCGTCGTTCCAGTCATGGGTAATCCTCACGAATGAGCGGGTACCGGCTAGGTAGTCGGTGACGGCCTGTCGGATGAGCGATGCTTCCGCCTCGCGGATGGTGATTCTGTCAGGCTCGTATCCGAATGGGCGAGTACCCCAAAGAGGCATCCCGGCCTTGCGCTCCTGGTTGTAGCGCCTTGTCTGGCGCGCATCCCTGATCCGTCCCTCTCTTCTCCCAGAAGCGAAGATCGAGACTGCGACTTCCTCACCGGCAGGCGTGGATGGGTCGATTGCTCCCTCCACGTCGAGGAGCCACGTCACCTTGCCCTCTGAAGACGCCTGAATGAACTGCAACCCGTCCAGGTAGGTGCGGCTGATTCGCTCACCCTCGGTCGCGAGGAGGACATCGAACTGTCCATCCTTCATGGCCTTGAGTAGCGCTTGTGCGCCAGGCCGGTTCTGGAGCGTGGTGTCATCGATGTTCTTCCCGGATGCAGCAATGCCGTCATCGAAGAAGATCATGTCCTCAAGAACCTCAAGACCGTGCTCCTCGGCGAGCATGCGGCACGTATCGATCTGCTGATCGACCTTTGGCGCCTTTTTATCCGCGTTTGAGATGCGCGCGTAGATTCCGGCTGTCTTGCCCATGGCTGTGCCTCCCTACCGGATCAAACAGGTAATAGGTGGACAGTATTCCGGGCTGGGTACTCGTGACGCTCATGACGGCGGGCCTGGTCGTCGCGATCTGGACTCTCGCCGGCCCCGCGTTGGCTGCGCTGTTCGAGCAGGCGCTGAGCCGCGTCTCGGGACTCTAACTCCGGGAATCGGCGTGGAGAGCCTCCGCCACGATCAGCGCGGCTCGAGCACCGTCGAGTTCGTGCTCGTCGGAACGCTTCTCACTCTCTTGACCCTCGGCGTGCTGCAGCTGGCGCTCGCCGTGTACATCCGTAACGTCGTTCACGATGCGGCGGTGGAGGGCGCCTACTTCGGCGCGCTCGCCGACACGGATGCCGAAGCCGGCGCCGCACGCACTGCACAGCTGATCGCGACGGCCGTGGGTGACGGCATCGGCGCGCGGGTGAGCGCATCCGACACCGACACGGCGCGCGGACCGGAGGTGGAGGTCCGCGTGGTGGCGACGCTCCCACTGGTGGGACTGCTCGGAGTGCCCTCCGGGATGGAGGTGAGCGCCCGTGCCCCGCGTGAGAGTTTCGACTGACGCACCGCGAGCGATCCGGGATACGACGCTCAGAGACGACAGCGGCTCGGCATCCTTGGAGTTCATCACCGTCGGGCTCATCCTGCTCGTGCCCCTCGTCTACCTCATCGTCGCGCTCGGCAGCATCCAATCCCAGGCGCTGGGAGCCGAAACGGCTGCACGGCAGCTCGCCCGCACGATCGCCTCGTCATCCGACCGAGCGACAGCCGACGCCCGCACTCAGCGGGTCGTCGATGCCATCGTCGCCGAATACGGCATCGACCGCTCGACTCTCGACGTTCAGGTGCAGTGCGCCACGCCCGGGCCGTGCCCGGCGGCCGGCGCGATGCTCTCGGTCACGGTGACGGCAGAGGTGCCGTTGCCGCTCGTCCCGCCGGTGCTGGGTCTCGACCAGGCGACGCGCGTGCCGGTCACCGCGACCGGGGTGCAAAAGGTCTCCCGCTATTGGGTCGAGCCGTGAGGGCCCTCGCGTCGCGCCTTCGCGACGATGAAGACGGCAGCGTGCTGATCCTGGCGCTCGGTTACTTCGTCATCGCGGTCTTGTCCGCGTACGTCGGGCCGATGCCGCGACCGGTCGTGCCGATCATGCGCTTGCCGAGGAAGCGCTCGGTGACCTTGTCGAGCGTGCGGTGGTACTGGGTGATGACGTGCGCGTTCGCGCTGATCTTCAAGCGCGACGTGTCGAGGCCGCGGGCGTTGAGCGCCTCGAGCTCGGCGAAGAGCACTTCGAGGTCGACGACGACGCCGTTGCCGATGACGGCGTTGACGCCGGGGGACAGGATGCCGGAGGGCAAGAGGTGCAGTGCATACTTCTCATCGCCGATGACGACGGTGTGACCGGCGTTGTTTCCGCCGTTGAACTTGACGACCCAGTCGGTGCGCTCACCGAGAAGATCGGTGGCCTTGCCCTTGCCCTCGTCTCCCCACTGGACGCCGACGATCACGATTCCTGGCATGGACTGCTCCCCCGTTTTCGGCCTTCTGGCGCATATCGGACGGTTGCACCGGGAATGCCGGTACACCCCATCCTATCGAGCGGCCCGTCCTGCGCTCG
>NZ_BADB01000139.1:0-21826 GCF_000333415.1 Microbacterium sp. B24
CGGGGCCAGCAGCGTGCAGCGGTCTGGAACGTCACCCTGCCGCAGCTTCGCCCCATCATCGTCAGCCTGCTGCTGCTCGATCTCATCTGGACTTCTCAGCAGTTCGCCCTCATCTGGATGACGACCGGCGGAGGCCCGATCGATGTGACCGAGGTGCTCAGCACCTACACCTACAAGCTGGCCTTCGCGAAGTACGACTTCTCGCTCGCGGCGACCGCCGCCGTGCTCGTCCTGCTCATGTCGATGGTCCTCGCCGTGTTCTACGTGCGGCACCAGAAGGCGAGGGATTGACATGGCCACGTCCGTACAGACACGTCGGCGCACCGCGCGCGTCGGCATCGTGATCGGCCTCGTCCTCGGGGCGGTGTTCGCCGCCGGTCCCGTGGTGTGGATGCTCTCGAACTCGTTCAAATCGAACACCGAGATCTTCGAGCTGCCGCCACGACTGATCACCGACACGTTCTCCCTGAACGCCTACGTCGCCATCTTCACGAACGCCGAGACGATGCGGTTCTTCCTCAACAGCTACATCGTCGCCGGTGCCGTGACGGTGCTGACGCTGCTGGTCGCCATCCAGGCGGCGTACGCGTTCAGCAGGTTCGATTTCCGCGGCAAGCGCGTGCTCAACGTCATCATCGTGAGCGTGCAGGCGGTGCCACCCATCACGCTGCTCATCCCCTACTTCGGCCTGATGGTCGGCCTCGGCCTGTACAACACCTATCCCGGCCTGATCCTCACGTACATGGTGTTCACGCTGCCCTACGCGATCATCATGATGACCGGCTACTTCAACACCCTGCCGCGCGAACTGGACGAAGCCGTCCGCGTCGACGGTGCCGGTTCGATGACCGCCCTGTGGCGGGTGCTCGTGCCCATCTCGGTGCCCGGCATCGTGTCGGTGGGTATCTACACGTTCATGATTGCGTGGAACGAGTACCTGTTCGCCCTGACACTGACCCGCACGATCGACATGCGCACCGTCCCCATCGGCATCCAGCTGCTCATGGGCCAGCACTCCTACGAGTGGAACCAGATCATGGCCATGAGCGTGCTCGGCTCGATCCCCGTCCTCATCCTCTTCCTCTTCTTCCAGCGCTTCTTCATCAGCGGCCTGACGGCCGGCTCGGTGAAGAGCTGATCAGACCCGTCCGCACAGACGCCTCTCACCACCCCCACCGACAGGAGAATCCACCGTGGTGCTGTACACCGGCAAGTCCATCCTCGACATCGCCAACCAGAACAACTTCGCCATCCCGGCCTTCAACATCAGCGATTGGGCGATGTTCCTCGGCGTCATGGACATCAGCGAGGAGAAGAACGCGCCCGTCATCATCGCGATCCACCCCGACGAGGTCTCGCACGTGACGACCGATCTCATCGTCGCGATCCGCGAACGCGCGCACCGCTCGCCGGTACCGGTCGCGATCCACTGGGATCACGGCGGCACGTACGAGCAGATGATCGTGGCCATCCAGGCCGGCTTCACGTCGGTCATGATCGACGCATCGCTGTTGCCGTTCGAGGAGAACGTCGCACTCACCCGCAAGGTCGTCGAGGCCGCGCACGCCGTCGGCATCCAGGTGGAGGGCGAGCTCGGCACGATCGGCGCGAACGACAGCTACGGCGAATCCGGGGCCGCGGAGATCATCTACACGAACGTCGACGACGCGGTGCGCTTCGTCGCCGAGACCGGAGTCGACAGCCTCGCCATCGCCATCGGCACCTCGCACGGGCTGTACCCGTCCGACAAGAACCCGGAGTTGCGCCACGACCTGCTCGAGCAGATCAAGGCCGCGGTGAAGATCCCTCTCGTCCTCCACGGCGGCTCGGGCAACCCCGACGCGGAGCTCGCCCGCGCCGTCTCGCTCGGCATCAACAAGATCAACATCTCCAGCGACATCAAGGTCAGTTACCACAACCGGATGCGCGAGATCCTCGGCACCGACGAGCGCCTGCGCGAGCCGAACGCCATCCAGCCCGAGCCGATCGCCGCCCTCAAGGCGACGGCCGCCCAGAAGATCGACCTGTTCGGCGCCGCCGGCAAGGCCGACCTGTACTGACGCACGTCGGCAGGAGATCATCGACACCATGAGCGCGCGACTCGTCCTCGGACTCGGCGGCACCGTCGACTACGAGATCCGGTGGGATGCCGCGGTCATCAGCGATCTGGCCCGCCACCACGGCGTGCGCCGGGCGGAGCTGGCGGCCCCGGGCCCCATCGACGACGAGCGCGCGCTCATCGTCGCGATCCTCGCCCTGCTCGAACGCGGCGTCGGAGGGGAGCGGTTCGCCGCCTCCTCCGACCTGCTCGAGACCTTCGCTGCACGTTTCGAGACGGCGGTGACGCTCGGCGGCACGGGGGTGCGCGCGGGAATCGCGCTGGCCAATCTCGGCATCCCCAGCACGCAGCACCTCGTGAGCATCGACGACAACGTGCGACGTCTCATGCCCCCGATCGTCGACTGGGTGTGCTCGGCCTCCGCGGACACCCTCGACCCGCACCTGATCGTGCAGTACCCGGCGGGGGCGGTCGTCGCGCTCGCCGACGGCGAGGTCGCAGCGCCCGCGGCGAATCGGGTGATCGTCGCCAACGATCGACCCAACCGCGAGATGGCGATCGCTGCGCAACTGGGCGAGCGCCTGCGCGACGCCGACGCCTTCCTCGTGTCGGGATTCAACACGATGCAGGATGCCGAGCTTCTGGCCCTGCGCCTCGACGAGCTGGGGGTCGCGATGAGTCGGCTTCCGGCGGGGGCGGTGGTCTACTACGAGGATGCCGGTTTCTATCGCCGGGAATTCGCCGCGATCGTCCGCGATCGCCTCATCTCGCGCATCGATGTGTACGGCATGAACGAAGACGAGCTGCAGGAGTACGTCGGCCGGACGATCGATCTGTGCGATCCCGCGGACGTCGCCGCCGCCCTGGCCGAGGCGCACCGGCTCATCCCGGTGCCGGCGCTCGTCGTGCATACGCGCTTCTGGTCGATCGCGGTCGGTGACGGCGCGCAGCGCCACCGTTCCGCCCTCGACGCCGCGGTGCGGGTCTCGGCGACGCGCTACCGTCTCGGCGACGTGTTCGACGCGTCCGACCTCGACGACACCGGACGGCTGCCGCGGCATCCGGACGGCGCCCGCGTCGTCGCGGCCGTCGAGGGGTCGCGACCGGATGCCGTCGGGGTGGCCGCTCTCGTGGTCGACACCCCGACCCCGACCACCATCGGCCTCGGCGACAGCTTCGTCGGCGGATTCCTGTCGGTCACGCGCGTCGCCGACCCGGTATCTGCGCCCTGACGGGCCTCGTCATGCCCATCCGGCTGCCCTCGAACCGTCCCGCGGATCGCTTCTACCGCGGCGGCGCGCGCCTGTGCGCGTTCCGGGGCGAAGCGCCACCGGCCGGACGCGAACCGGAGGACTGGATCGCCTCCACGACCACGGTGTCCGGTGCGGCGCTCACGGGGCTGACGGCGCTTCCCGACGGCGGCGGAGGGCGCGGCATCCTGCTGCGCGACGCCGTCGCCGCCGACCCCGTGCACTGGCTGGGCGGTGCGCACGCGCAGCGGTGGGGTGCCGATACGCGTCTGCTCGTGAAGCTCCTCGACGCCGGTCAGCGCCTGCCGGTACACGCCCATCCCGACGACGCCTTTGCGGCCGCCCACCTCGGGCGCGCGCACGGAAAGGCCGAGGCCTGGTACATCCTCTCCGGCGGAACGGTGCACCTGGGGCTGCGGGAGGACGTCGACCTCGACCGGTTGGCGCAGATGGTGGCCCGCCAGCGCACCGAGGAGCTGCTGGCGCTGCTGCACCGCGTGGAGGTGCACCCGGGCGACGTGGTGTGGGTGCCTCCCGGGGAGCTGCACGCGATCGGTGAGGGCGTGCTCCTGCTGGAGCTGCAGCAACCCGAGGACCTCTCGATCCTTCTCGAGTGGCGCGGCTTCGCACTGGACGGCGCGGCCGATGGCCACGTGGGGATCGGGTTCGACCGGGCCCTCACCGCCGTCACCCGTCGGGCGCGCAGCGCCGCCGAGATCGACGAACTCGTCCACCCGGCGCCGGTCGGGCATGAGGGGTCGGTGTTTCCCGCGGCGGCGGACGCGTACTTCCGTCTCGAGCGTCGCGTCGTCGAGGGCGCGGCCGTGGTCTCCGCGGGCTTCGCCGTCGTCGTGGTGACGGACGGCGACGTGGTGATCGGTGGCGCCCCCGCTCGGGCGGGGACGACCTGGCTGGTCGCTGCGGCGGAGGGCGATGTGGCCGTCAGCGGCCGCGGTGAGCTCCTGGTCGCGCGACCGCCGGCGCCGTAGCCCGTCGCGTTTGGTGCCCCGGCGGGCACGGCGCGTCAGGAGATGCGGGAGTGCTCGCCGAGACGGTGCCAGGTGCGGTTGTGGTAGACCAGCGCGTCGCCGGGCTCTCCCGGGGCGACGTCGCGCTCGAGCTGCGACTGCAGTGCGTGTGCCGCGAACACGGTGGAGCCCCCGGCATCCATGCGTTCGATGACGGCGCACCGCACCCAGGCGCGCACGTCGTGGTAGACCGGCTCGCCGGTGACCAGCCGCGACCACGGCTGCGACCCGTCGAAGCGATCGACGCCGCTGGTGGCGCCGAGGCGGGCGAGGTCGAGGTCGTGCGCATCGAGCAGATGCACGACGACGGTCTCGGCCTTGGCGAGCACGGCGGCCGACGACGACAGGGCGGACACCGAGAAGATCAGCAGCGGCGGCTCGGCGCTGACGCTGGCGACGCTCGTCGCCGTGAGCGCGACCGGTCCGTCGCCGGCATCGGCGGTGATGACCGCCACGCCGCCCGGGTGGCCGCGGAAGAGCGCCTTGAACTCGTCGGCCGACAGCGACGAGGAGAAACCCGGTGAGGTGAGGTCGGTGGCGTGGTGCGCGGGGGCATCGACCGGCACGGCGATGGGTGCGGTGGGCGACGAGGTCATATCTCCACGGTAAACGCACTGAGGAAGGCGGGCTCCGTCAGGCGCAACACGGCGACATGTCCGGGGCCGCGCTCCGCTCAGGAGGACGCCGCCAGCGCCCGGTCGAGGTCGGCGATGAGGTCGGATGCCGTCTCGATGCCGATCGAGAGCCGGATGAGCCCCTCGCCGATTCCGAGCCGCTCCCGCTCCTCGGGCGGGAACGACACGTGCGTCGTCGTCGCCGGATGCAGCGCCATCGAGCGGACATCGCCGATGTTCGTCATGCGGCTGATGAGGTGCAGGCCGTCGAAGAAGCGCTCGGCGGCGGGCCGCCCGCCGCGGACGGTGAACGCGAACACCGATCCGGCGTGGCCGCCGAAGCGCTCCTGTGCGATGCGGTGGTAGGGGCTCGAGGGCAGAGCCGCGAAGTCGACGCTCTCCACGGCGGGATGCCTCGCGAGCCACGCGGCGACGATCTCGGCGTTCTCGAGGTGCTTTGCCATGCGCAGCGACAGCGTCTCGATGCCCTGCTGCAGCAGGAACGAGTTGACCGGCGACAGGGCGGCGCCGAGATCGTTGACGATGCCGAAGCGCAGGTACGCCTCCAGCGCACGGGCGCCGTGGCTGTCCACGAGTGCGGGACGGCCGGGGGCGGCAGGTGCGGTCAGCCCCGGATAGTCGCGCGACGAGCCGGCCCAGTCGAAGCGGCCGCCGTCGACGATGACGCCCGACAGGGCGGCGCCGTGACCGGTGAGGAACTTCGTCGAGGAGTGCACGACGACATCGGCGCCGTGCTCGAGCGGGCGGATGAGGTATGGGGTCGCGACGGTGTTGTCCACGATCAGGGGGATCGTGTGCCGCCGCGCGATGCGGGCGACCGCGGCGACATCGACGAGGTCGTTCTTCGGATTGGGGATCGTCTCGACGAAGATGGCCTTCGTCTGCGGCGTGATCAGACGCTCCCACTCGTCTTCGTCCGCAGGATCGCGGACGTAGTCGGTCGACACGCCCAGACGGGCGAAGGTGCGATCGAAGAGGATGCGCGTGCCGCTGTAGATGCTCGCGGTCGACACGAGACGCTCGCCGGCGCCGGCGAGCCCCAGCAGCAGCGCCGTGATCGCCGCTTGACCGGAGCCCACGACGATCGCTCCCGTCCCACCTTCGAGCGAGGCGATGCGGCGCTCGGCGACCTCGTGCGTCGGGTTGAGGTTGCGGGAGTAGAGCTGGCCCGACTCCGCGCCGGTGAAGCGGTCCTCTGCCTGCGCGAACGAGTCGAAGCGGTAGGCGGCCGTGAGGTAGATGGGGGTGATGCGTGCGCCGTGGTTGCGGTCGTCGACCTCGCCGGCGTGCACCTGGCGGGTGTCGAAGCCGTAGTCGTCGCTGTCGGGCTGCGTGCTCACCAGCACAGATTAGGGCGATGTGGGTGATTGTGACGGATCGGTCGTAACACTTCGCGGCATCCCATGCGCGTGGGCCTCCAGCGGCGCCGCTAGCGTGGAGCCATGAGCGACAAAGCACGCTGGGCGGTCTTGGGTGCCGGTGTCATCACGGGCGACTTCCTCGCGGCGCTGCCGCACGCCGAACACGGCGTCCTGCACGCGGTCGGGGCGCGCGACGGCATCCGGGCGCGTGAGTTCGCCGACCGCTACGGCGCGCCCGTCGCCGGCACGTACGACGAGGTGCTGGCGCGCGAGGACGTGGATGCCGTGTACATCGGCACCGTCCACACGACGCACGCCGAGCTCGCGCACGCCGCCCTCGATGCGGGTAAAGCGGTGCTCTGCGAAAAGCCCCTCGGGATCTCGACGGCCGAGACCGAGGCCGTGCTCGACCATGCGGCGCGGGCCGGGCTGCCGCTCGTCGAGGCGTTCAAGTACCGCTTCGGTCCGTTCGCAGAGCAGCTGCGCCGGCTCGTCTCCTCCGGCGTGATCGGCGAGCTGCGGTCGGTGGACTCCACGCTCGGGTTCGCCGCCGACGCTCATGAGGGGCGTCTGTTCGACCCGGCGACCGCCGGCGGTGCGATCCTCGATGTCGGGTGCTACCCGGCATCCCTCGTCGTGGGGCTGGCCGCGTGGGCGGGCATCGACCACCCGCCCGTGATCGTGGACGCCGACGGTGTCGTGGGCGCCGTTGACGAGCAGGCCCGGGCCACGGTCGCGTTCGGCGGCTTCGAGGCGCGGATCGCGACGGCGATCACCGCCGATCTGCCCCGTCGTGCGGTGGTGCGCGGAACGGAGGGCGAGCTCGAGATCGAGAACGTGTGGGGCAGCCGCGTGGTCTCGACGGCAGAAGCCGTGCTGCGCCGCGCCGACGGCACCGTCGAGCGGATCCGCACGGCGACGATCAGCCCGATGGCCGCTGAGGCGGATGCCACGATCCTGGCGCTGCGCGACGGCCGGACCGAGGCGCCCGAAATGCCGTGGGCGCAGACCCGCACGACCGCACGCCTGCTCGAGGACTGGCGGGCCGCGCTCGGCTGACCCGGCTCGTGCTGCGGAGCCCGCCGCTGCGGAGTTCACAGAATCGGAAACCATCAACGGATGCGGATGCCGAGGCGCTCGGCATCCGCATCCGTTGCTCGCCTGCGCATCCGCTGCCGGTTCAGCGTCGGCGGAACAGACCGCGCCGGCGTCGAGGCTCGGGCGGCGACGGCGGGGTGGATGCCGCCGCGAGGCGCTGCCGACGACGGTCGTGCCACGCCGCGACCTCGCCATCGACGTCGCGGGTCGCCGTCACCACCGGCGGACCGCCCTGCAGCTGGCGGCGGGCCTCGACCACGCGCCGGTTGAAGTCGTCGACGTGGGCGCGCACGTCGGCTTCGCGCGTCAGGGCGTCGAGGGTCTGCGCGAACTCGGCATCCTCGGTGCGCAGCATCAGCGCGGCGGGTCCGAGGCCGGTGAGGCGCTCGTTCTGGATCTTGCGGCGGATCCACCAGTCGGGGTCGTGGAGGTCGCCGAGGTCTTCCAACGGTTTACCGGCGCCGGGCAGATCGTCGAAGTCTCCGCGGCGGATCGCCTGCTGGATGGCCGTCTCGACGTACATCGCGCGGTCGTGGGCGGTGGGCGTGCCGTGCGCGGGCGCAGGCGCATCGGTGGCGCCCACCGCCGGGGCGCCCTCGCCGGACGTGCGCGCCTCCTGCGCGATCCGGTAGCGCGCCGCCTCCAGGCGCGGATCCTCGCTCATGCGTCCAGGTTAGGCGCCGGCGCGCTCAGACGGCTCGGATCGCCGCAGAGGCCGGACCGTGCAGCTGTCCGTGCAGGCGTTCCATGCGGGCATCCAGCAGGGATGCCGAGTCGGCCGCCTCTTTGAGTTCGGCGAGCAGTCCGTCGGGAACCGCGCCGGCGTACTTGTAGTAGATCTTGTGCTCCAGGCTCGCCCAGAAATCCATCGCGATCGTGCGGAACTGCACCTCGACGGCGACGTCGACGCGCCCCGACGAGAGGAACACGGGGACCTCGACGATCACGTGCAGACTCTTGTAGCCGTTGGCCTTCGGGTGGGCGATGTAGTCCTTCACCTCGCGCACGGTGATGTCGTCCTGCTGGGTGAGCAGGTCGAACAGGCGGTAGGCGTCCTTCGTGAAGCTCGTCGTCACCCGGATGCCTGCGATGTCGGTGATGGCCGCGCGGATCGCGTCGAAGCTGGGGTCGACACCCTTACGCGTGATCTTGTCGACGAGGCTGTCGGCCGACTTCACCCGACTGGAGACGTGCTCGATCGGGTTGTAGTCGTGCATCAGCAGGAACTCGTCGCGGAGGATGCCGAGCTTGGTCTCGACCTCCCGCAGGCCGAACTGGTACTCGAGCAGGAAACGCTGGAACTCGTCGCGCATCATCCGCAGCTGCTCGGCCGAGAACGTCGTCACTCCCTCGTCGGTCGAGATGGACAGGGGCTGCGAAATCGCTTCCATGGTCTCGACCGTAGCCAGCCCTCCTCGGCGCCGGCTGTGCGAACCGGGGGAGTCGGCCCGAGCGGCGAGGGAGAATGAGGGGATGCCGTCGTCCACCCCGTCGCCCCGCTTCGGCGCCCGCGTGCGCGCGGAGGCGGCCCACGTCGCGCGGAGCCTTGCGACGTTCGGTCCCGCGCGCGGCCGGCGCTGGCCACTCGCGTTGCAGGCGGGACTCGCCATGGCAGTGCCGATCGTTGCGCTCGCGGCATCCGGCCACGCCGACCTCGCGCTCCTGTCGGCGACCGGGGCTTTCGCCGTGATCTACGGCGGCTGGCTGCGCCCTCGCGAGCGCGCCCGCGTCGCGCCGCTGTTGGCGCTGGTGCTGTGGGTGTGCGCCGCCGGCGGCACGCTGGCGGCGCAGGGCGGCGTGGCGTTCGTGCTCGGCGGGGTGCTGGTCACCACGATCGTCGTGTCGGCGCTGGCCGGTGCCGTCTCGCTCGGGCCACCCGGACCGGTGTTCTTCGTGCTGGTCTTCGGCCTGTCTGCGCAGATCACCTCGCTGCACGGCGGTGCGCGCGCCGTGGACCCGGCGGTCTACCTCGCCGTCGTCGCCGCGTCGGGCGCGTTCGCCTGCCTGCTGGTCGCGGCACCGCTGCTGTTGCCGCGGTACCGCCGCGAGCGGCCTCGACCGCGTGCGGAGCTCTTTCCGCTGCAGTGGTCGGCGCTCGCGCAGACCCTCACGCTGCGTGCGGCGATCGTGGGCGTCGCGGGCGTGGCCGCGGCGGTGGTCGTCGACCCGGCACGCTCGTACTGGATCGTCTGCGCGGGTCTGGCCGTGGTCGGGCTGCCGGTGGGGCGGCGGGATGCGGCGACGCGCGGCGTCCACCGCACCGTGGGCACCGTCGTCGGCGGCGTGCTCTATCTCGCGCTGGCGTTCGTGCCGCTGCCCGTCTGGGCACTCGGGCTGCTGCTGGGCGTACTGCAGTTCGCGATCGAGATGGTCGTGGTGCGCCACTACGCGCTCGCACTGGTGTTCATCACGCCGCTCGTGCTGCTGCTGATCGGCGCGGCGACGGGCACGGCCGAGACGCTGCCGCTCGCTCTGGAGCGGATCGTCGACACGATGGTCGGGGCGGCGGTGGGGACGGTCGCGGCGCTCGCCGTGCGGCTGCACGCGGGCTGACCGGGTGACGTCGGGGACGTCCTCGACACCGTGTTCCGGGTATGCATATACTCAGAAATGAGATTCCCGGTATGCAGCCGGAGGAAGCGGGTCATCCGTGTCGGTGCGACAGAGTTTGTTGGCGATCCTCGATCAGGGGCCGTGCTACGGCTATCAGTTGCGGGCGGAGTTCGATCGGCGCACCGGATCGACCTGGCCGCTGAACGTCGGTCAGATCTATAACACGTTGGAGCGGCTGGAGCGCGACGGCCTGGTCGCCAAGGACGAGGTGGACGCCGAGGGGCACGTGTACTGGCGCATCACGGATGCCGGGTCCGACGCCGTTCGTGAGTGGCTGGACTCTCCGGTGGAGCGCACCACGGGAACGCGCGACGAGCTGGCCATCAAGCTGTCGGTCGCCGCGACCCTGCCGGGGGTCGACGTCGCGTCGGTCATCCAGGTGCAGCGGACCGCGTCGCTGGCGCAGCTGCAGGAGCTGACGCGCGCGAAGTACGCCGGAGGCGATCCCGACGGCGCCGAAGAGCTCGCCTGGTCGCTCGTCGTCGACTCGATGATCTTCGCCGCCGAGGCGGAGGTGCGGTGGCTCGACCACGTCGAGCAGCGCATCGCGGGCCATCCCGGTCGCGCGATGTCGCTGACGCTGTCTGCCGACAAGCCCAAGCGCGGTCGTCCCGCGAAGGCGACCACCGAGGCGCGCCGCGCGTGAGCGAGGCGCAGGTGCCCGTTCTGCAGCTGATCGGCGTGACGCAGCAGTACGGGGAGGGGGAGCTCGCCGTGTCCGCGCTGTCGGGCGTCGACCTGTCGATCGTCAAGGGTGAGCTCGTGGCGATCATGGGAGCGTCGGGCTCGGGCAAGTCGACCCTGCTGTCGATCGCCGGGGGCCTGCAGAAGCCGACGACCGGCGAGGTCGTGATCGGAGGCACCTATCTGTCGACGGCGTCCGCGCGCGAACTGGCCGCGCTTCGCCGCCGGTCCCTGGGCTTCGTCTTCCAGGATTTCAATCTCATCCCGACCCTCACGGCGTTGGAGAACGTCACGCTGCCCCTGGAGCTCGACGGCTTCCGAGCTCGGGTGGCCCGCCGTGCGGGTCGGGATGCTCTTTCGGCGGTGGGCCTCGAGACCAAGGCCCACGTCTATCCCGACGATCTGTCGGGCGGACAGCAGCAGCGCGTCGCGATCGCGCGCGCCGTCGTGGGCGGGCGACGTCTCATCCTCGCCGACGAGCCGACCGGGGCGCTCGATTCGACCACCGGGGAATCGGTGATGCGGATGCTGCGGGCGCGAGTCGACCAGGGCGCCGCGGGCATCCTCGTCACGCACGAGGCGCGTCACGCGGCGTGGGCCGATCGCATCGTGTTCCTGCGCGACGGGCGCATCGTCGACCAGTCGCGCCGGGACGGCGCCGAGTCGCTCCTGGCAACGCGGTGACGGCGGCGCGAGAGCGGCGGGGCGGCGCGGGTCGGCGGGGGTCGCGGGTGTCGCGCTGGCGCGCGACGACGCGGATCGCGGTACGTCAGGCGCGGCGCGCCTGGACATCGAGCCTGCTGATCGTCGCGCTCGTCGCGGTGCCGATCATGGCGATGACGGGGGGCTCGATCTACGTTGCGAGCCGTTGGCCCACGCCTCAGGAGAAGATCTCCGCCGAAGTCGGCACCATGCAGGCGTGGGTGCAGCCTGCGGGTGCTCCTGGTTCGGGCCTGTGGCAAGTCCCTTGGAACCCACGATGGACCGGGTACATCACTGAGGAGGGAATGTCCTCGGGCGGCGGGATCCCCGATGCCGATGCGCCGCGCGATCCGCGCGCGGCGTTGCCGGCGGGGACGGAAGTGGTGCAGATATCACGCGGACAGGCCCGGCTGACGACGCGGGCCGGCACGACGGTGGTCGAGGCGTGGGCAGGCGCCGTCGGCGACGCGCGGTTGTCGGGACGCTTCGACCTCGTCGACGGGCGCGCTCCGCGCGCCGCGACGGACGTGCTCGTCACGGCGGCCGTGCTCGAACGCACGGGGGCGGTCGTCGGCGGTCGCATCGAACTCGATGGGCAACAGTATGAGGTGAGCGGTGTCGTTCGCGTGGCCGGGGTCGGGCGGGACGTCGGTGCGGTGGCGTTCACCGACGCCGCACGCTTCGCATCGTCGCAGTGGCTCCTGCCCGACCAGCCGCTCACGTGGGAGCAGGTCCAGACACTGAACGCGGCGGGGTTCGTCGCGTATTCGCGAACGGTGGTGCTCGATCCGCCGCCGTTCTCGATGCCGGACGGCGAGTCGGTGAGCCCCACCACGGAGATGCTCGCCAACTATCAGCAGCTCGCGCTGGTGCTCGGGGCGGGCGCCCTCGCCGCGGGATACATGGTCGTGATGCTGGCGGGGGCCGCGTTCGCCGTGAGCGCCCGGCGGCAGCAGCGAGCGCTCGCCGTGGCGGCCAGCGTGGGAGCCGACAGCACGGACGTCAGCCGCATCGTCCGCCTGCAGGGCGCCGTGCTGGGGGCGGTGGGCGGTGTCGTCGGCGCGGCGGCCGGCACCGGGCTCGCCGCTGTCGTGATCGCGGCAACGGACGATGGATCGCGCACCCGGTTCTGGGGATTTCACGTGCCGTGGGTCGTCGTGATCGCCATCCTGGCCTTCGCGCTCCTCGTCGGCACGGCGGCGGCACTGATGCCCGCGCGCGGCGTCGCGAAGAACGATGTCCTCCGTGCGTTGCGCGGTGCCCGCCGCCCGCAGAGCCTCGCGGTGTCGCGCCCGCTGGCGGGCTCGCTGCTGCTGCTCGTCGGCATCGGCGTCACCTTCGTCAGTGCGCTGATCGCTGCCGGAGTGGCCACTCTCGAGAACACGCCGTCGGACTCTCCACTGCGCTGGCTGCCGATCGTGGGCATCGTGCTCGGGCCGATCGTCGTACAGGTGGGGATCGTCATGTCGGGCCGGTGGCTGCTCGCGGGGTGTGCGCGCGTCGTGACGCGGGTGTCGGTCTCGGCACGGATCGCAGCGCGCGACGCCGTCGCGAACGGTGCTCGGACGGTGCCGGCATTCGCGGCGATCGCCGCCACCGTCTTCAGCGGTGTCTTCGCCGTCGCGATGGGGGGCATGATCTCCGCACAGACCATCCGCCTGTATGACTACGCCGCACCGATCGGCGTCGCGGTCGCGCAGGTGTATCCGATGGACACGACCGCGGAGGCGACGGAGGCGGATGCCGCGGCGGTGGCGGCAGCGGCCGCGAGCATGCTCCGCGACGTCGGCGCGACGGCGACGGCGACGATCGCTCGGCAGCAGCCGATCTGGGCTGAGAGCGCCGACGCCATTCCCGCCGACCTGGTTCGCGCCGTTGCCGTGACGCCGGAGCGTGCGCGCACCGATCCCGCCGTGGGCTTCACGAGGTCGTCCAACAGAGAGCTGCGGGACCCGTCGAACAATCTGACCATCGTCGCCCCGGAGGCTGTCGCGACGGTGACGGGCGTGCAGCTGACGCCGTCGCAGCGGGCCGAGTACGCCACGGGCGCAGCCCTCGTTCTCGCCGGTGACGTCGTCACGAAGGGGACGGTCGCCGTGGCGGCGTGGACCGAACGCGAATGGTACACAGGGCTCGCGCCCGACAATTTCTCGCGCGACACGGACCGCCAGAACGCCCTCACCCCGCCGCAGTGGTCGGTGACGCTGCCGGCGATCGAGGTCGGCGCGGGAGATCAGGCAGTCGGTGTGGCGATCGCGCCCTCGACAGCGGAACGCCTCGGCATCCGGGCCGTCGCTGCCGCAGTGTACGGGGCGTTTCCGGACGTACCCACGACAGACCAGAAAGACCGCATCGCGGCGCTCACCCCGGGGTTGGCCTCGACCGCCTACACCGTGACCGCGCGCGTGGAGGAGGGGCCGCGGGGGGTCGGGGACTGGCTCGTGCCGCTGCTCGCACTCGTCACCGTGACAGTGCTCGGAGCGAGCGCCGTCGCCCTCGGGCTTGCGCGCTTCGAACGGCGTCCCGACGACGCCACCCTCGCCGCCGTCGGGGGCTCCGCGATGCTGCGGCGCAACATCGCCTTCTGGCAGGGTCTCGTCATCGCCGGTTTCGGCACCGTGGCGGGCGCGGCCGCCGGCGTCCTTCCTCCGCTCGGGTTCGTGCTCCAGTCCCGGGCCACGCCGCAGGCGTTGGATGCCGTGGACATCTGGTGGCCGACCATCCTGGTCGTCGTCCTCGGCCTTCCGCTGGCCGTCGCGGTGGTCAACTGGCTGGTGCCCCCGCGCCGCGCCGACCTCACCCGCCGGACGACGATCGCGTGACACGTGTCATGTTCCGGGCGTGACAGCGCCCTCCTGACCGCGGCGCCCCGCGCGGCCAGGGTGGAGGTATGACGACCGAACCCGTGACCCTCGCCCCGCCGGATCTCGTCGGGATGCCGCCGTCTCGCGAGGTCGAGGCGGTCCTCCGCCTCGACGGCCTGGAGCGCTCCTTCGGTCTCGGCGAGCGCACCGTGCGCGCGGTCGACGGCATCGACCTCACCGTCCGCCAGGGCGAGATCGTGGCCCTGCTGGGACCTAACGGCGCCGGCAAGACCACGACCCTCGACATGCTGCTCGGGCTGGTCGAGCCCACCGCGGGCACGGTACGGGTGCTCGGGCAGCGGGCGGCGGATGCCGCGGCATCCGGTCGCATCGCCGCCGTCCTGCAGACCGGAGGGCTGCTCGGCGACATCACGGTGCGTGAGAGCGTCGAGGTGATCGCCTCGCTGCACGGGCGTGCGGCCCTGCAACGAGTGCCGGAAGTGATGCGGCAGACGGCGTTGGAGCCGCTCGCCAGGCGTCGGGTGTCGAAGTGCTCCGGCGGTGAGCAGCAGCGGGTGCGCTTCGCGCTGGCGCTCGTGGCCGATCCCGAGATCCTCGTGCTCGACGAGCCGACCGCGGGCATGGACGTGACGGCGCGCCAGCGGTTCTGGGACGTGATGCGAGCGCAGGCGGATGCCGGGCGCACGATCGTCTTCGCCACCCACTACCTCGAAGAGGCGGAGCACTTCGCGCAACGCACCGTCGTGATGCACCGCGGGCGGATCGTCGCGGACGCGCCGACGGCGCAGCTGCGGGCGAGCCTCGGCGCCCGCACGGTGGCCGCGACCCTGCCCGCCGACGGCGCCGCGGCGCTGGTCGGCGTTCTCGCTGCGACGAACGGTGTCACCGACCTGCGCGAGGACGGCGGGCGCGTTCACCTGCGCGCCGTCGACGCCGACGCCGCGGCGTTCGCTCTGCTGCGTGCCGGCGCCCGCGACATCGAGGTCACGGCTCCCACACTCGAGACCGCCTTCACGGCACTGACGGAGGACTGACCCATGGCTCACGCGTTCACGACCTCGCCCACGATGCTGCGCGTGGAGGCGCTGCGTCAGGTGCGAAACCCGTACACGCTCGCGTTCACTCTCGCGATGCCGGTGGGGATGTACCTGCTGTTCGGTGCGGGCGCCGCCTATGGCGGGATGTCGGCCGGACACGGCAACGTCCGCTTCTACGTCATGGTGTCGATGGCGGCCTACGGTGCGGCGGTTGCGATGACCTCGGCGACGTCGACGGCGGCTGTCGAGGCGGCGCAGGGATGGGGACGCCAGCTGGCCATGACGCCGCTGCGCACCGCCGGGTACGCAGCGACGAAGCTGATCACCGCGCTGGCGGCGGCGACGCTCGCGGTGGTGCTCGTCTTCGTGGTCGGCGCCGCCACGGGAGCGGAGGCGTCGGACGGATGGCGCTGGGCCGCCTCCGCGGTTCTCGTTCTCGGCGGTGCGCTGCTGTTCGGGCTCTACGGGCTGGGGATGGGGCTCGTGTTCCGCTCGGACGGCGCGGCGACGCTCGCCTCGATCTCGCTGACCTTCTTCGGATTCTTCGGAAACGTCTTCATGCCGTTGGACGGCACGATGCTCGACATCGCCCGGTTCACACCGATGTACGGTGTGGTGGCGCTCGCGCGCTGGCCGCTCACCGACGGTGTCCTCACCACCGGTCAGACCGATCAGCCGTGGGGCATCGCCCTCAACATCGTCGTGTGGCTGGTCGTGTTCGCCGCGCTGGTCGGCGTCGGTGTGAAGCGCTCTCGCGCCCGTCGGTAGGGTCGAGAGCATGAGTCGCGAGGCAGGGCGCGTGCGGGAGCGGGGCCCCGACTCGGTCTGGGAACGCTACGGCTGGGTCATGGCCGTCGTGTGGCTCGTCTTCCTCATCTACCCGATTCTCGGCCTGCTGCGATCGGCCGCCGATGCCGGCTGGATCGTGACAGGCTGGGTCGCGCTCGTCGCCTTCGTGCTCATCTACATCGCAGCCTTCCTCAACGGCATGAGCGGCGACGGCGGGGGGCTGCTCACGCCGCCGAGGCCGATCCAGTGGGTGGCGTTCGGCGCGCTGATCTTGTGCGCGGCGCTCACCATCCCCGCGGTGTCGGGCAACGCGTTGAGTTTCGTTCCGTTCGTCATGTCGTTTGCGTCCTACGGCCTCACCCGTCCGGCCCACTGGGCGACGGTCGCGGGCGGAATCGGCGTCGCGGCGGCGACGGTGCTTCTGCTGCCGGATGGCGTCGATTACGTGGCGGTGCTCGCGATCATCGTGCTCCTGGCGACCGTCAACACCGTCACGACGGCGCTCATCGTCCGCTCCGTGCAGGCGCAGCAGCTCGAAGTCGAGCTCGCGACGAGCGAGGGGCGGGAGGCCGTCGCGCGCGACGTGCATGACTTGATCGGCCATTCACTGACCGTCGTGCGCGTCAAAGCGCAGCTCGCGCGACGGCTCATCGCCACCGATCCCGAGCGCGCCGACGCCGAGCTCGCCGACATCGAGGCTCTCACCGCGGAGGCGCTGTCGGGGGTGCGGGAGACCGTCGCCGGCATCCGCAGTGCGACGCTCGCCGACGAGCTGGCGACCAGTCGCGACGTGCTGCGCGCCGCGGGCGTCGGGTTCGTCGTGCACGGGGATGCCGAGGCGCTCTCGCCCGCACAGGCCCTCACGGCGAGCTGGATCCTCCGGGAGGCGACGACGAACGTGCTTCGCCACGCCGCCGCCTCCGCCGTGTCGGTCCGTATCCGTCCGGGCGGCCTCGTCGTGGCCGACGACGGGCGCGGCATACGCGGACCCGAGGGCAACGGTGTGCGGGGGATGCGGGAGCGCGCCGCCATGTCGGGGGCGCGGCTGTCGATCACGGCCGCAGGTGCGGGCGGCACGAGCGTGGAGGTGACGTGGTGAGCGTCGAAGATCGGGCCGGGGGCATTCGGATCGTCCTCGCCGACGACCAGGCGATGCTCCGCGGGGCTCTGGCTGCGCTGCTCGATCTCGAGCGGGACATGAGGGTGGTCGGTGTCGCCGGCGACGGCGACGAGGCCCTTCGCATCGTCAAGGCCGAGCGGCCCGATGTGTGTCTCATGGACATCCAGATGCCCGGTCGCGACGGGATCGAGGCGACTCTCGGCATCCGCGCCGCCAGCCCGCGCACTCGGGTGCTCATCGTCACGACGTTCGCCCGGCCGGGGTATCTCCGTGCCGCGCTGGATGCCGGGGCCGCCGGATTCGTCGTGAAGGACGCCTCCGTGGAGCATCTGGCCGACGCGGTGCGGCGGGTGCACGCCGGGCTGCGGGTCGTCGACCCGCAGCTCGCCGAGGCGAGCCTGTTCGACGGCGCCAACCCGCTCAGCGAACGGGAGCGGCAGATCCTCCGCCTTGCCGCCGACGGTCGCGATGCCCCCGCCATCGCCGCAGAGGTGTACTTGTCGGCCGGCACGGTTCGCAACAACCTCTCCGCCGCGATCGGCAAGCTCGGCGCGTCGAACCGGGCTCAGGCTGTGCGGATCGCGCAGGACAAGGGGTGGCTGTAGCGGCCGCGCCCTGCTTCCGTCGGCGCTCGCCCCGCGCGCGGCTCAGACCTCGTCGCGCCAGGAGTGCTGGGGGGTCCAGCCCAGCAGTCGCTGCGCCTTCGCGGTCGAGAAGAGCGAATCGTTGACGCCGAGGTCGCCGCGGACCTCGACGTCGGGGAACACATCGGCGACCAGTTCCGCGTTCGGGCGGCTCATGACCGTGTCGGTGTTCGCGATGAGGAAGTGGTCGAACCCGGCCGGCGCGACCTCCAGTGCCCGGCCGATGACGGCGGCGGCGTCTCGGGCGTCGATGTAGCTCCACAGGTTCCACTTGCGCAGGGTCGCGTCGGCGTCGAACGAGGGGAACTCGGCGTAGTCGGCCGGGACCATGACGTTGGAGAAGCGCAGCGCGGTGATCGACACCTCGGGGTGCCACCGCACGAGCTCCTTCTCCATGGTCTCCTCGAGGTGCTTCACGAGCGAGTAGACCGTCTCTGGGCGGGCGGCGTACTCCTCGTCGACCGGCAGGTACGGCGGCGGCACGTCGAACGGCAGGCCCTGCACGGTCTCGCTCGACGCGGTGACGATGCGGGTGATGCCCAGCCGGATCGCCGCCCACATCACGTTGAAGGTGACCGCGATGTTGTTGTGGAAGGTGGCGACGTCGGAGCGGATGCCGGGAGCCGGGATGGCCGCGAGGTGCACGACCGCGTCGAGCCCGTCGTGCTGGTCGTTGACAGCCTGCAGGGCGTCGACGGTCTGCCCGTAGTCGGTGAAGTCGACCTGCACGAAGCCGGCGCCGCGGGTGCCGACGACGTCCATCCCGACGACGTCGTGGCCCGCCTCTCGCAGTTCGCGGACGACGACGGTTCCCAGCTTTCCGGATGCTCCGGTCACGGCGATGCGCATGGGTCCGAGCCTAGCCGCGGTCGAACTCGGGACGAACCTCGGCGATCCCCGCGAGCTCGCTCTGCACTCGACGATGAAGCCGCCGCCCCTCGTGGAGGAACGCGTCCTCGTCGGGCATCGCCTGCTCCGGGTCGTGGGCGTTCCATCGGGCGTTCCAGGCGCGCAGGTCTGCCGCCAGTGCCGGACTCAGACCGAGGGCTGCCGGGTCGGCCGGGTAGTTGTCGGTGAAGCTCTCCCATAGGGGGCTCTCTGCCCAGCCCAGGAACATGCGCACCACGCGCAGTCCGTCGGGCAGGACGACCGGTCGTCCGGCGCGCGACTGAGCCGACAGATAGCGGTCCTGCATGACGCGGCGCGCCGCCCACCGGTGCCGATCGTTCGGCGGTTCGCGGTAGTCGTAGCCGGAGAGCCAGCTCAACCCGGCCGCTGGACCGCGGGCGCTCACGAGAGCGAGAGACCACAGTCGCGTCTCGTCCCAGCGGCCTGCCTCCCCGAGGGCGGCATCGACCGAACAATCCCAGAGATCCGTCGCCGTGACCGTCGGGGCCGGGCCCTCGAAGGTGTAGAGGCGGAACCGAGGGCGCACGTCCTGCGCTGTGATGATGTCGGCATCGACTGCCTCCGCGCGCATGGTGCCGAGCCTAACGCCGCTGCCCGAGCCTAACGCCGGGCGAACCGCCGCAGCTGCGCGGCGCCGACGAGACCCAGCAGGAGGAACAGCGATGCGAGCAGCAGTGACCAGCGGGTCGCGTCGGCGAACCCTGCCGAAAGGGCGTGCACGGCGGCATCGGTCTGTGCTCCGAGCATGCTGGCGGAGCCCTCCGCGCGCAGCTGCGAGATCAGGGTGCCCGCCGACGTCCGGGTCGCGTCGGCGAGCTGTGACGCCGCGGGGCCGGTGATCCCGGCATCCGTCAATGCTCCGGGAAGGGTCAGCGCGAGCGAGACCGACAGTGCCGCCCCGGCGAACGCGGTGCCGAGCGCCGTGCCGATCTGGCGGACGGTCGACTGCGTCGCCGAGCCCTGGCCGCTGATCTCCACCGGCACATCGCGCAGCACCGTGCCCGTGAGCTGGGCAGACGCGAGGCCGAGGCCGAGGCCGTAGAGGACGAGCGGCAGGGCGATGACCCACCCCGGCGTCGTGGCGGCGACGATCCCGGCGAGGATCACGATGCCGATGACTTCCAGGGCCAGGCCGATCAGCACGGTGCCGGGGGAGCCGAACCGCGCGGCGAGATGTCGTGCTGCCGCTCCCGACGCGAACGCCCCGAACGCCATGGCGGCCAGGACCAGACCCGTCTGCATGATCGACAGTCCGAGCGCCGCCGTGAGGTAGAGCGGGAGGACGAAGATGATCGCGAACTCGCCGACGGCGACCATGGCGGCGGTCACATTGCCCCACGAGAAGGTGCGCAGAGAGAAGAGGTGCAGATCGAGTAGGGCGTCGCGTTGCACGCGTTCGCGGTGCCGCTCCCAGAAGACGAACAGCGTCAGTGCGACGGCGGCGACGGCGAGGCAGACGGGCACGATCGAGACCGGGGCCGACGCGGGCCAGACCCAGCCGGCGATCACGAGGTCGGACTTGGGTGTCCACCAGCCCAGATCGGGTCCTTCGATGACGGCGAAGACGAGCGAGCCGAAACCGATGGCCGACAGCAACGCGCCATCGACGTCGGCGCCGCGGCGGAAGCCGGCACCTCGCGTTTCGGGCACGGCCCACAGTGCCAGCGCGAAGACAACCGCGCCCAAGGGCAGGTTCACCAGGAACACCCACTGCCACGAGGCGTACTGGGTGAGCGCGCCTCCTACCAGCGGTCCGATCGCTGCGGCGCCCGAGATGACCGCGCCCCACACCCCGAAGGCGGCGGCGCGGTAGCGGCCCCGGAAGACGGCGTTCACCGTCGAGAGCGTCGACGGCATGATGAACGCGGCGCCGACGGCCTGCACGGCGCGCGCCGAGATGAGCGCCCCGCCCGTCGTGGATGCCGCCGCCCACACACTGCCGCCGACGAAGACCAGGATGCCGAGCAGGAAGAGGAGCTTGCGGCCGAAGCGGTCCGCGAGCTTGCCGGTGGACAGCAGGAGCGCCGCGAGCAGCACCGCGTACAGGCTCGAGACCCACTGCGCGTCGGTCAGGTCGAGTGTGAGGTCGCGGATGATGTCGGGCATGGCGACACCGACGATCGTCCCATCCAGCACGATCATGCCGAGTCCGGCGGCGAGGACCGCGAGTCCCATCCATTCGCGCCGGGACGGCGCTGCGTCGACGATACCTTCAGTCATACTGAAAGTATGCACCCGAGACCCGGTTGATGTCCATGAGGCGGGGGTGGGGGCTGTTATCGATAACCCATCGAAACGGGCATCGAAACCGCGGGAGCGGGCTTGCCGCCCCTTTGTGGTACCGGTAACATCGCGAACGTTCCATCCGAACGGGATGTCGGGGGCAGTGTCGCTCACCCGAGCGCCGCCGTCTTCGCACAGACCGGACGACTCCCCGGACAGGGATCGGGAGAGCGTGCATGCCGGCACGTTCTCGCACTGCACTTCGCGTGCGCCCACCGTCCGAGGAGTCGTCGGAGTGTTCCCGACTGTGCACGGGCGGCGAAGCCGCCTCGGTCTGGAACGGCGAAAGTGTACACCCCGCGAGGCGTGCTCACACTGAACGTCGAGGCTCCTGCCGATGGGCGCACCGAGGTACCCAATCAAAGGAGTCATCGACGTGAGTCATCACAAAAAACCACCCACACCCTCTCCGCGGCCGGCGCTGCGCCGTCTCGGCGCACTCGCCGGCGTCGGCGCGCTGGTCCTGTCGGCGCTCGCGACCTCGCCGGCGACGGCGGCGACGACCGAGCTGTTGAGCAACGGCACGTTCGAAGGCGGCATCGCCGGCTGGAGCGCACCGTTCGGCGGCACGCTTGCGGCCAGCAGCGATGCCCGGACGGGCACCGGGGCCATCCAGATCTCCGGCCGGACGGGGTTCCAGTCCGGGCCGGCCGCGACCGTGACCGGGCAGCTGAAGACCGATCGGTCCTACGATCTGTCGCTGTCGATCAAATACACCGGCACGCCGGCGACGCATAACGTCAACGTGACCCTTTGCACGGCCTCGCGCAGCGCGTGCGCGCCGGTGGT
>NZ_BADB01000138.1:0-1469 GCF_000333415.1 Microbacterium sp. B24
GCCTCGACGGCGCGTGGGTCAACGACTTCGCCTCGAAGGGCGTGATCGCGAACCTCACCGACCTGATGACGCAGAACAACTACGACGAGAGTCAACTGGCGAGCCAGATCAAGGTCGACGGCAGCACCTACATGATCCCGGTCGTCAACTTCGTCTACCCGATGTTCACGAACGACGACCTGCTCGCCAAGGCCGGCGTCACCGCACCCCCGTCCACGCGCACCGAGTTCGCCGATGCCGCGAAGAAGATCAAGGCCCTCGGCGGCGACGTCTCCGGCTGGGTCCTGCCGCTGTCGCTCGAAGCCCCCAACGGCGTGCAGAACGACGTGATGTCCTGGGTGTGGGCGTCGGGCGGATCGATGCTGAAGGACGGCAAGCCCGATCTCACCAACAAAGACGTGACCTCCGCGATGAACTACATCGACGGGCTGTGGAAGGACGGTGTCATCGCCTCCGGATCCTTCACGATGAAGGAGCAGGACAAGGTCGAGGAGTTCACCAACGGTCGCGTCGGCATGATGATCGACTCGCTGGCGCACATCAACCTGATCCGTCAGTCGAACCCCAACCTCAAGTTCTCGATCTCGGCGATCCCCGCCGCCGACGGCTACACCGGACAGCGCGGCATCCCCTACGCGTCGTGGGGCATCGGCGTCGCCGAGAACTCCGCGCACAAGGATGCCGCGTTCAAGCTGGTGTCGTTCCTGATGAGCAAGGACACCAACTCGAAGCTGTCGACACTGGCCAAGGCGTTCCCCGGCAACACGCAGTCCACCCCGGACTTCTCGGGCAGCGACGAACTGTTCAAGAAGGCGTTCGACATCTACAAGGCGGGCTATCCCGCGAACGAGTTCACCGGGCTGCCGACCGCGGAGGACCTCATGCGCCAGCTCGGCCAGCAGCTGCAGACGGCGCTGGACGGTCAGCAGTCCATGGACGATGCGCTCAAGAACGCGCAGACGTCCTGGGCCGCAGCGTTCTGAGCCGCCTCGCCCCCACCCGGGTGCCGCATCGCTGCGCGACAGCGGTGCGGCACCCGCCCACCCACCCGTCCGGCGCCGGCCGGAACCCCGCAAGGAGCCGTGCGGTCTCATGACCCTGAAAACCCCCGTCTCGCTCGACACCGAGGTGCTCGTCACCGGCGTCGCGCACTCGCGTCGCCGGCGCCAGCTGCGCCGCACGACCGAGTCGTACGCCTTCCTCGCGCCGACGCTGATCCTCCTGCTCGTGCTGATGATCGTCCCGATCGTCATGGTCATCGGCTACTCGCTGCAGAGCAACGTCATCCTCAGCAAGAACGGCCAGTTCGTCGGCATCCAGAACTACCTGACGGTGCTCGGCGACGGCGCGTTCTGGAAGGCGACCTCCAACACGGTCGTCTTCACCGTCGTCAGCGTCGCCGCCCACCTCGTGCTCGGCCTCGGCTTCGCCCTCATGCTCAGACTCTAGAGGATCCCCGGGACCGAGCT
>NZ_BADB01000137.1:0-8304 GCF_000333415.1 Microbacterium sp. B24
CCACCGCCTACGAGCGCTTCGTCGCGCTGACCGACGAGCGCGTCCAGCTCGAGCTCGACCTCTTTGGGCGCTCACCGGCGGCCAGGACGTGCCCGCGCTCGTGTCCGCGCTCGGCGACCGCCTCGTCGCGGTGCACGTCAAGGACGGCGTCGTCCCGGCATCCAACCCCTGGGCTCCCGGCGCCGGTTCCTTCGGGTCGGACAGCCTCGACCAGCGCCACGCCGGCACTGCCGACGTCCCTCTCGCGGAGGCGCTGAAGGCCGGTACGGCGATCCGCTACGCCGTGATCGAGTACGACAAGGCCCCCGGAGACGTGTTCGAGGACATCGCCGCCAGCTACGCCTTCCTCCGCGACGGGGGGTACGTCCAGTGAGCGCCCTGCGCGTCGGTGTCATCGGCACCGGAGTCATCAGCCAGACCTACCTGGAGAACCTGACCTCGTTCCCCGACGTCGAGGTCGTGGCCGTGGGCGATCTCCTGCCCGAACGCGCACAGGCCAAGGCCGAGGAGCACGGCGTGCCCAGCTGGGGCACGGGGGAGGACGTGCTGTCGAATCCCGACGTCGACCTCGTCGTCAACCTCACGATCCCGGCGGTGCACGTCGAGGTGTCGAAGGCCGCCGTCGCCGCCGGCAAGCACGTGTGGACCGAGAAGCCGCTGGGCCTGGACCGTGAGAGCACGCGTGAACTGCTCGCGCAAGCCGAGGCGGCCGGTGTGCGCATCGGGTCGGCCCCCGACACGATCCTCGGCCCGGGCTTCCAGACCGCCAAGCGCGCCATCCGCGAGGGCGTCATCGGAACGCCGCTGTTCGTGCAGACGTCGTTCCAGACGCAGGGGCCCGACCTGTGGCATCCCGAGCCGGCGTTCCTGTTCGCACAGGGTGCGGGGCCGCTGCTGGACATGGGGCCGTATTACTTCTCGGCGCTGGTGAGCTTGCTCGGTCCGGTCGCGGGCGTCACGGCGCGCGGATCGCGCTGGCAGACGACCCGTCAGATCCACACCGGTGCGCGGGCGGGCGAGACCTTCCCCGTCGAGGTACCCTCGACCGTCCAGGTGCTGACCTCGTTCGCCGGTGGCCAGCACGGCACCCACCTGCTCAGCTTCGACTCGGCGCTGGAGCGACACGGCGTCATCGAGATCCACGGCTCTGAGGGCACGATCGTGCTGCCCGACCCGAACGCCTTCACCGGACGCATCGCGTACGTGAAGCCGCTCGGTGTGATCCGTGACGGCATGCGGTTCGAGCAGGAGTGGGTCGAGATCCCCGCGCAGGGCACCGTCGTCGGTCGCGGCCTCGGCGTGCTCGACATGGCACGCGCCATCGCGGACGGGCGGCCGCATGTCGCCACCGGTGAGCTCGGGTATCACGTCCTCGACGTCATGCTGTCGGCGCAGGAATCCGCCGGTACCGGCGAGACCCTGACGATCGACAGCACCGTCGCCGACGTGCCGCTTCTGCCCGAGGGGTTCGATCCCTTCGAGAGCACGCTCGCCTGAGTCGCCGCCGGGCGCACGCGAAGAGGGTGGATGCCGGGAGCACCGGCATCCACCCCTCTTCGTCGCCTGATCGACGACCGGCCTCGCGGTCAGTGACCGGCGTGCGGATCGACGGTCATCACGGTGCCGTCGGGTCGCACGAGCGCCGCATCCTGCACGGCGCCGAGCGCCGGTGTGGTCACGACCGCCACGAGACCCGCGGCCAGAAGCAGAGGAACCAAGCGGATCGCGCTGGCCGGCGCCACGGGGCGGCGACCGTCGGCGATGATCATGACGGCGGTGGTCAGCAGGAGGACGACCGCGACCGCCGCGGCGAGAATGCTCGCGCGGCCTCCGGTCAGAACGACGAGCGCGGCGACGCCGATGACAGTGACGAGCGTCGACGCCGCCGCGGTCCGGGAGAGGAGCAGGCGGCCGGTGGTCAGCGCCGCCGCGCCCCAGGCCAGCCACAGCAGTCCCGCCACGGCGAGGACGACGCCCGCCCCGCGGGCCGCGCCCGAAGACACGTCACCCGTGATGGCGGCCGCGCCCATGCCGATCGAGACCAGACCCGCCCCCCACGCGAGCGGCACGGTCCAGGCGCGCACGGCGGCTCCCGGAGCGGCCGCCGCGCGGGAGGGCGCGCTCATGCCGTGACCGACCGTGCGCCGCGCTCGGCGCCGAGAGCCACACCGAGCAGCACGATCGCGCTGGCGAGGTGCAGGAAGTGGTCGGGCACGTTCAGCGCGAGGATGTTCGCCGACGTGCCGACGAGGAAGAATCCGACCACGCCCAGCAGCAGATAGGCGGCGCCGATGGTGGCGTTGACCGTCTTGGCGGCGCGCACGCCGCTCAGGCCCGCGATCACGAGTGCCGCGCCGATGAGAAGGTGCGCGATGTTGTGCAGTGGGTTGACGGCGAAGATCCCCAGCAGCAGTCCACCATCGGTGGCGAGGAATCCGACGCCTCCGGTGACGGCGAAACCCAGGGCGCCGACGACGAGGTAGACGGCGCCGAAGACGGTGGCGACGAGACGGTTCGGTGACGAGCTCATGACTGACCTCCTGTTCGGGTCGCGACCGGTGTCGTGACGGAGGTTGTTCGCTGCGCCGCCCCGAACGGATTGCGGGCGGGTCGTGCCTCAGCTCAGCCGCGCGGTCACGATCCGCGTCGCGGCGGCGGGGTCGAGGCGGTGGCCGACCGATTCGGGAGAGACGATGAGCTCGGCGTGCGGCATCGCCGCCGCCAGGCGTTCGGCGGCCGCGGTGAGGATCGGGAAGGTCTGCTGGCCGCAGAGGATCGTCACCGGCACGTCGACGGTGAGCATGGCGTCCGTCGGCGTGGACAGCTCGCGGGCCAGCGTCGCGTCGTACACGGTCGACTGGGCCAGCGGCACGATGCCGGCGAAGGCGTCGGTGGCGCGGAACTGCGCGATCATCGCGTCGGGAAGCCCGACGGCCTCGCGCTGGAAGAGGACGACGGCCTCTTCGCGGTCTCCCGCGTCGACGAACGCCTGGATACGCGACGGCAGATCGGGCGCCGGCTCGTCGATGCCGAAGTGGAACGGCGGCTCGGACAGGAAGAGTGCCCGCACCGGCACACCGGTGCCGGCCGACAGGGATGCCGCGTACAGCGCGATCATCGCACCCGAGGAGTGCCCCAGCACCGCGACCTCTCCGCCGGCGTCGGCGATGACGGCGGCCAGATCCTCCGCCTCACGACGCGGTGAGAACGGGGTCGTGTCGCCGCTGTCGCCCCGAGCGCGCCGGTCGTAGGTGATCGCCCTCATGCCGGACTGGGCCAGCGTCGCGGCGAGCGCCGCGGCATCCTTCGCGGTCGACAGGGCGCCGTTGACGATCACGACGGCGGGCCCCGATCCGATGTCGTGGACGGCGAGGCGGGTTCCGTCGGCGGAGATCACGTGATGCATGGCCCGATGCAAGCACTGCCCTCCGACATCGTCAAGGGTGTTGGAGCGGACCTCAGAGGAGGTCGGCGCGGTGCACAAGGGCGCCGGCGCCGATGAGCGGGGCATCCCCGCCCAGTCCGGCACGCACGACCTTCAACCGCCCGGCGTACGCGTTGACGGCGCTCTCGCGAACGACGCGTTCGATGCGGTCCGGATAGTCGTCCGCCACGAACGAGAACCCGCCGCCGACGACGGCGAGCTCGAGGTCGAGCAGGGTGGCGGCGCTCGTGAGACCGATACCGACGGCGTGCGCCGATCGTGCGATGGCCGCGACGGCGACCTCGTCGCCCGCGCGGTAGGCGTCGGCGAGCTCTTCACCGGTCGTGCCGGCCCACCCCTGGGCGCGGGCCCAGGCGACCGTGTGCGGACCCGAGGCGCGCTGCTCGAGAGTGGAGGCCGCCGGCTCGCCCTGGATGTCGGCGACGATCATCTGACCCAAGTGGCCGGCGTTTCCCGATCCGCCCGCCACCAGACGGCCGTCCGAGACGATACCGCCGCCGACGCCCGTCGAGACGACGAAGACGATGGCGTTGCGAACCCCTTGCGCCGCGCCTCGCCAGGCTTCTGCCAGGGCGATGCACGTCCCATCCAGGCGCAGCGTCACGGCGTCCAGCCCGCTTGCGGTTCGCACCGCCTCCACGATGCGAAACCCGTGCGCCGCAGGAAGGTTGATCGGAGCGATGGTGCCGGCGGTGATGTCGATCGGGCCGGCCGCGCCGATGCCCCCCGCGACGACCTCGTTCCACCGCGGGTGCGCGCGGCATCCGTCGATCACCGCGGTGAGACCGCGCTCGAGCACCGTGACGTCCGTGGCCGCGCCCGCGCCGGTCGGGCTGCGGTGGCGCGATCCCTCGATGATCGCGCCGTTCGCGTCGACGAGGGCGCCCTCGATCTTCGTGCCGCCGAGATCGATCGCCAGTGCCAGAGTCAAACCGCGTCCTTGAGGGAGTGAGAGACGACGCAGTCCGGGCCGTATGCCCGGAGCCGTATAGACCTAAGCGTAGTGTCGGCACCAGCGATCGGCACCCGCCTTTGGCTTCGCCCAACGGACATCGTTGCTCACGATGGACGCCGATCAACGGAGTCGGTCATGACCACACTCGCCCCCACCTCCACCCTCGGACCGATCAGACAGACCTACGCGACGTCCGAGACGTTCCCCTCGGTCGCCCGTTCGTACACTCAGGTGTCCCAGGTAGTGAAGGAGCTCGGGCTTCTGCGGCGCGCGCCGGTCTTCTACGCGCTCGTCGGTTCGGCGCTGGCCCTCTGCCTCGCCGGGTGTGTCGCCGGCTTCGTGCTCCTCGGCCAGAGCTGGTTCCAACTGCTGATCGCAGCGGCGCTCGGGATCGTCCTCACTCAGGTCGCGTTCCTCGCCCACGAGGCGGCCCACCGCCAGATCCTCTCGACGGGACCCGCCAACGACCGCCTCGCACGCATCCTCGCCGCCGGCGTCGTCGGCATCAGCTACTCGTGGTGGGACTCCAAGCACTCGCGCCACCACGCGAACCCCAACCGGGTCGGCAAAGACCCCGACATCGAGGTCGACACGATCTCGTTCCTCGTCGAGGATGCCGTTCAGGCACGGGGAATCCGCCGCGTCATCACGCTGCACCAGGGGTGGTTCTTCTTCCCTCTGCTGACGCTGGAGGGGCTGAATCTGCACGCGCACGGCATCCGTCACCTGCTGTCCCGCCAGCCGGTGAAGAAGCGCGGGCTGGAGCTGGCGCTCATCACGACGCGCCTCGCCGTGGTCGTCGTCCCCGTCTTCCTCCTGTTGCCGCTCGGCATGGCCTTCGCGTTCCTCGGCGTGCAGCTCGCCGTGTTCGGCGTCTACATGGGTGCGTCGTTCGCGCCGAACCACAAGGGAATGCCGATCGTCGACGCGAACGCCCGGCTCGACTTCTTCACCAAGCAGGTCCGCACGTCTCGCAACATCACGGGCGGCTGGTGGGCGACCTGGATGTTCGGCGGGCTCAACCACCAGGTCGAGCACCACCTCTTCCCGAGCATGGCGCGCCCGCACCTCTCGCGCGCACGCGCCGTCGTCCGCGACTACTGCAAGAGCGCCGGCATCCCCTACACGGAGACGAGCGTCTGGCGCTCGTACGCCATCGTCATCGACTACCTCAACCGTGTCGGCCTCGCGGCACGCGACCCGTTCGACTGCCCGATGGTCGCCGGCTACCGCCGCGCCTGACGCCCCCGGCGGTGCCGGCTGCGGTCGCGTCAGGCGTTGCGCTTCACGACGCGCATGAGCCACGCGATGATCGCGATCAGCAGGATCACCAGTCCGATCCACAGCAGGAACTTCGCCGCTTCGACGAAGACGCCGAGGAGGATCAGGACGATGCCGACGATGAGAAGGATGAGTGCGAGTGCCATGGTTCCAGTGTGCCCGTGTCGCTCGCCCGGGCGCGGGGGCTTGACATCGCCGCGGGAGGCTGTCAAGCCCCTCGTCGCGACCGGCCGCTTCGGCTGTACTGAGGATCACCATCCGACGTACTGATGATCCCCGGCGAGGTCGAAGCGTGAAAGACATCCTGATTGAGGGGCATCGCATCCTCACGACCGATGACGTCGCGGATGCGGTCCTGACGTACGCGCAGCGCCTGAATCAGGCGGGCTCCACCGACATCGTGGAGTTCCCCAGCATCGACGACGGCGCCCTCAGCGTCTGCCGGATGCTCCTCGGCAGCGGCATCCCCGTCGCCGTCTTGGATGCGACGACCTCGCTTGCCTCCGACATCCTGGGGGCCGACCGCGCGTGCGCGGAGATCTCCCGGCGCACGGCGGCGCTCGCTAGCGGCTCGAGTCGATCGGGGCGCGCGTTACTGTAGAGCAGTGGGACGGTTCAGTTACGACGGCAGCGTCAAAGCGGAGTTCGACGATCGCGTGCTCGCGCACCTGCAGGTCGTCATCAGTCAGAAACTCCGCCGCGGCGAGACATTCACCTTCACGTGGCGCAACGACACGAGCCTCGGTGACGGGCGCACGGCCATCTGGCTGCACCCGCACGCATCGATCGTCTACTCGTACCACGGCAGCCGTCAGCCCGCCCTGAACCGGGCGTGGCTGGAGGCGCTGACACACGCCGCGAACTCGACGGCGGGGTTGCAGATCGTCCCCGAGCCCGAGGGCCCCTACTCCGGTGAGGTCTTGACCGGCTGACGGCCTCGCGCGTCGCACGGGCGCGGGGACCTGTCAATCCCCTCGCCTCGCCGCCGAGCGTCCCGGAGAGTGGGGGAGAAGGCGGTGACGACGATGACGCAGACAGCGCATGTCGGCGGCCACCTCGAACTGCTCCCCATCGATGAGGACGCCTGGCGGTTGTGTGATCGTCGCGTGAGCGCACGCGACGCCGAATTCGTCGTGGCCTACATCGAGCGCACGGACGACGGGTTCGAGACGGTCTGGATGCGAGGCGGTGCGCGGCGTGCGCGGCTGTCCTCGCTGGAGGAGTGCGTCGAGAGGGGCGAACGGATCCTCTGCGAGCAGGAACGTTCCACCGCGAGCCGACCGATCCCGATCGCCCACTTCCCGCCGGCACGCGGCTTCTGACGCGATCAGTCGTCGGCGACCGCGACCGTCTGCGGCGCGTTGTCCGCGTCGCCGTCGACCGATTCGATCTGCTCCTCGGTGAGCTGGATGCCGCCGGACGAACTGGCCGATTGCGCCAGCTCTTCGATCCACGCGCGGTTCAGCTCCGTGGGCTCCGGATCGTCGAAGACGAAGCGCAGCGGAATCGACGGATGCAGCCAGATGGTGCTGCGGCCGCGCGTCTCGCCGTCGGGGTGCTGCCACGACACGGTGAAGCTCTCGCCGCGACGGAGCTTCGTGGCGACGACCACCTTCAGGTGGGCGAGCACTCTGTCCTCGATATGGATCGGAGTCGCCGAACCCCCGTAATAGATCGTGCCCACGATGCGATTGTAGGCCGCGGGACAGCGATCAGGGAGTGACCAGACTCACGCCGGCCTGCAGGAGCGCGCTCGTCAGGGGAGGCGGCGGCGGCGCGTCGGTGATGAGGTAGTCGACGCCCTCGAGGGGAGCGACCTGGGCGAAGAGTCGGCGGCCGAGCTTGGAGGAGTCGGCGAGCACCGCCGTGCGGTCAGCGCGGTCGATCATCTCCGCCATCATCGTCGCGTCGCCGAGGTTGCTCGTCGAGTAGCCGGACTCGTCGACGGCGCCGACGGCGACGAGCGCGAGGTCGCAGCGGATGTCGAGTTCACGGCCACCGGCTGCCATCGCGAAGGTGACGGGGCCGGTGGTGGCCTGGGTGATCGTGCGGACGGCGCCGCCGAAGACGTAGAGGTCGCGAAACGCCGACGGGGCGATCTCCGCCGGGATCCTCAGATTGTTGGTCGCGATCGTCAGATCGCGGTGTCCTCGGAGGGCGCGGGCGACGGCGAGCGTCGTCGTGCCGGCATTGAGCATGACGACCGCGCCGTCGTCGACCATCTCGGCGGCGAGCCGGGCGATCTTCTCCTTCTCCTCCACCTGCACGCGCAGGCGCACGTCGAGACCCCGATCGCGCAGCGCCCCGTCGGTGGCGCTCACGGCGCCGCCGTGGGTGCGGATGAGCGCGCCCTCGCGATGGAGCTGGTCGAGGTCGCGGCGCACGGTGTCGATCGACACGTCGAAGTGCTCCGACAGCTCGGCCACCGTGACCTGCCCCTGTTCGGCGACGTAGGCCGCCAGGTCGGCTTTGCGGCCGGCGGGAAGCCGGCGGCCGCGGGGGGCTGCTTTGTCCATGTCTTCATCCCTAGCACAGTGGATGCTGTTTTCGCGCCCGTAACCGGCATAAGAGTGCAGAAGATGGCAATTTGTGGAGGACTCTAGAGGATCCCCGGGACCGAGCT